>JBHORK010000154.1:0-3967 GCA_042565725.1 Verrucomicrobiota bacterium | reverse complement strand
TTGATCTGGGATTCTACATCAGTTTCAGCGGGATTATCACATTTACCAACGCGGCTGACCTGCGCGAAACAGCGCGCATTGTGCCTGATGATCGGCTGTTGATAGAAACTGATTCACCATATCTGGCGCCTGTTCCTCTTCGCGGAAAAAAGAACGAACCAGCCTATGTAACACACGTAGCGGAAAAACTGGCGGAAATACGTGGCTGTTCACCTGGCGAAATAGCGGAAATAACAACAAACAACGCAAAACGGTTATTTATGAAATGAAGCCCCGCTTCTGCTCTTTCTGACTTCTGAATCCTTATTTTCCCAGCCTGAATTGGAGTTCAGTTCTGAAGTCATCTGTATTGAGCCGGATGTGTCCTGTCTTTGCGGTTCTGAGTGCATCAATACAATTTGTTATGCTATCGAAGTGTTTATGGATTTTAGCGTCAGAAAGGGACCATACGGCAACAACACTTTTCAGGGTCCGACCAATTGAATCAAGGTCCAGCCAGGCGTAGGCGTAGGTGTTGTTATTTTGCAGGAGTCCTTTTACCCACTCTATTTGTCCGTTACCGGCTTTAAATTCAGGAATAGCGTCTTTTTTCAAAAGATTTTTTAGCGCACTCTCGCTGGTGGCGAGAATCAGCCACCCGTTTTCAACCATTAATGCCGGCTTACTGCCGGGCGCAAGATAGTTAAGAGCACCGTTTTTCTTTGCGTCATCCAAAACAATTAAAGACGGATACCCTTTCGTGCGCTGTGATATCAAGCTATATTCGTAACGAACGTTCAGGGTTTCAATGGTTTTGTTTATTGCATCCAATACACCGGGGTCTTCGTTAAGCTGGACACCTATCATCAGTGTCGGTATTTTCATTCCTATAAGGTCTTTTATTACCGCAAGTCTTCCGCTGTAATTTCCGCTGAAAAACCCGATAAACGCTAAGCTATTATCGGTGACCCTCTGTTTCAGTAGGTCTTTAATAGCGACAAAGCCCTTAGGTCCGTAATTGCCGGAAAGGAGACTGCTGAGATATTCATACGGCATTATAGCCAGAGCATCAGGCGCGTTTCCAAGTGTTGACCGCAATGTTTCATGTTCACATTCTTTTAAAGATCGCGGTGGCAGCAGAGCGTGGTTCGCCGTAATGGTGCCTTCAGTCAGGTTTGTGTTTCCGAGATCCAGCTTATATGTCAGTGTGATGTTATCAGAAAAGCCTGTTTGAGATTTAAGCAGGACCTGCCATCCGCGATCCATGTATTTACGGCCGGTTTCTTCGGGTTCCGCAGGTTGCAAAGAGGCCGCGCTATTTAATCTTTGTTTCAGTTGGGGCTGTAGCGGCGCTTTTTTTTCGATTGCTCTAATAAGATACTGAACAGCCCGGGGATCCGGAGAATAACATGTGAGCAGTACACCTTCAACTACGGCAAAAGACAATTTGTGATCTGAATGGTGTCGGCGCTTTCCCTCCACCCAGATAAGCCTGCCATCGTACAAACGTTCTTTATTGAGATCCAGACCCAGTCGTAATCCTCCCCATCGAAGGAGCCGTCCATATGCGCCCATCCAGCTTGCGAAAACCCAGGTTTCTTTTTTTATTATGAAACGGCGTGTCGTCGGATCGTATGCGGGAGTTTCCGGCACGTATGCGACTACCGTATTTTTTGCCGCAATTTTACTGATAACTCCCCTTGCGATAGGGTTGTTAACTGATTTATCGATATCCTCCTCGTCGAGCCCCATAGAGCCGAATATGATTCGCCCCAAAGGGGTATATGGAATCGTGTCCAGACGTTCGGCCAGGTTTTCGTGCTCACTGACAAATAGAGCATCTTCAGGCACAGCCCTGTAGAGCAGTTCCGGGTTATAAGGAGAATAAAAGACCCACCATATGCATACTCCGGTAAATATAATCGGAATTATCCAGAGTAATATTCGTTTAGTTTTTGATTTATCAGTCATAGAAAAAAGTTCAGTGTTCGGGGTTCAGGTTTCAGTAGTTTTTTTTTAGGAATGTTTTATCATTCATCATTTATTAGCTCTCTATGCTTCCTGTCAGATCCTGTACGCTTTTGATACTGTGTTTAACAAGATACTCTTCTATTCCGTCAATTACTTTCAGCGCCGTCAGGGGGTCGGAGAAATTGGCAGTGCCGATTGCCACTGCGGAAGCTCCGGCAATAATAAACTCCAGCGCCTCATCCGCGGACGTGATTCCTCCCATGCCTATGACCGGAATTTTCACTGCATTTGCGGTTTCCCATACAAGCTTTACCGCCACCGGATGAATCGCCGGCCCGGATAATCCTCCAACAACATTCGCAAGTATGGGTTTGCGCGTTTCTATGTCGATTGCCATTGCTGGAATAGTGTTGATAAGCGATATGGCATCTGCACCGGAATCTTCAGCTGTTTTTGCGAATACTTTAATGTCGGGAACATTGGGTGAAAGTTTAGGGATTATAGGCAGGTCAGTCTTTTTTCTCACTGCAGAAATTACTTTTTCCGCGCTTTTCAAGTTTGTTCCGAAAGCTGATCCGCCTTCCTTGATGTTTGGACATGAAATATTTATCTCTAATCCGCTTATGCCTTCTACACCGTTAAAACAGGCCGCGACTTCCGCGTATTCCTCCACGCTATGGCCCCAGATATTGACTATTACCGGAACGTCATATTGTCGCAGAAAAGGCATGTGTTCCTCTATGAATTTAACCACACCTGGTCCCTGCAAGCCAATAGCATTGATCAAACCGCCCGTTACTTCGACCATACGCGGCGGCGGATTGCCTTCGCATGGTTCGAGGCAGATCCCCTTTACCACAACAGCACCGAGCCGATTCAGGTCAATCATATCGGCGTATTCGGAACCATAACCGAATGTACCGGATGCCGTCATTACGGGATTCTTCATCTTAATCCCGGCGATCGTTGTTTCCATATTACACTTTTTCATCTTTCAACCACCCTTCACCCCACAGGTTTTTGAGCGTTCCATTCTTCAATCCAAGAGCGAAAGGATATGCTCTTCTGCAGGCCTAGCGAGTCTTCGAGCTCCAGTCAAAGAAGAGCATATCCTGCAGCATATTATTACCATACAATTTCTCTCGCTTCAAAAACCGGCCCATCCTTACATACCCGTCCCCATGCTTCTGAACCATCATTCTTTTTTATCTTATGAACGCATGCAAGACACGCGCCAACTCCGCATCCCATATGCTTTTCAAGCGATAGCCATGCTTTACAGTCGTTTTTTATGGCTCGCTCTCCCGTCGCCTTCAGCATGCCATCCGGTCCGCAAGCGAAAAATTCGGGGGTTACCCCATCTTCAAGCTTTTCAAGCCAGGAATCAAGAATATCAGTAACCACACCTTTGTCGCCCGCGGAGCCATCTTCGGTAGCAATACGAATATCCCAGCCTAACGACTTGAAATCTTCTATACATAATACATGTTCGGAGCTTGTACCGCCGATAAAAACGATGCCTTTAACCGGCATTCGTGCTGCAAGAAAACTGAGCGGTGCAACGCCATAGCCGCCCGCAATAAGAACCGGAAACGAGCCTTTCAGATCAATGGGAAACCCATTGCCCAAAGGCCCCATTACGCTTATTTCCTCGTCCGGCCGAACAGATTTAAGTGTGCGCGTGCCTTTACCCACACATTTGTAAAAGATTGTGATGACCTTACCGTCTACTTTGTAAATGCTGAACGGTCGTCTGAGTACGGCGTCAGCAAGACGCGGAATACGCAGATGCATAAACTGGCCGGGTTTGGCAGATGCCGCAATAGCAGGTGCTTCCAAAGATAAAAGCGCGTATTCCCCGGGACATTCCGTATGATTTAGAACTCGTGCCTGTTCGATCTTCATTAGCATGGATAGCCTGCTGTTTTCATCCTATAAACGGCATTTGAAATTCAGAAAGCATATAAAATGATTGTAAACAAAGGAATTTCTTTAATTATAGCCCCGTCATCCGACG
>JBHORK010000153.1:0-4017 GCA_042565725.1 Verrucomicrobiota bacterium | reverse complement strand
GTCGTTCCCTCACGGACGGACTTGATGAGATGGGTGCGGAGGTATGGATCAGCGCTGCGAATGAAGTGTCGTTCAAACAGCAGAGCGGAAATGCGAATAATCTTACATGTGTAGCCTGGCTTATTGAGAATGCCGGAATGAATGTTCAGCACATAGGCGGCATACGTTCAGGAGGCGCTGAGCCTGATGAATGGACAACCAACATTACGGCTGTAGCGAATACAACCAATACATCGATCATGGGCGAATCCGCATGGTCTGCAGGATCAGGCGATACTTCACCGCGCGGGAACATTAATCTGCAGCTTACAGCCACCAACGAGGTAACACTGTGGCGTTCCGAAACAGGCCAAAACAATCAGTTTCGTTTCTCAGTAGTCGAATGGCCTATGTCAGCGGGAGCGCTCCTCGACAGTGATGGTGACGGGATGAGTGATGAGGATGAGTATTATGCGGGGACCGATCCGAACGATCCGGATTCCGTATTCAAGATAATCAAACACAGCGGGCATGACGCGGATGAGTTCGGCTCACTTGTACAGGCGCTGTCGAGCGGGGCGGAAATCAAGCTCATGTGGCTTGGCGGGACGAACGGCGCTACCAATGCGTATATAATATACCGTTCAACGAATCTGCTGGATGGAGCGTGGGATCCGATAACCAATTATCCGCGCACGAATGCCAGCGGCACAAATGTGTGGGTGGATACTGAAGTTTCCAATGACTGGCTGAATATCTTCTATAAGATTACAGCGCCGACGAACTGAAGATTTGTTCGTCCGTGGCAGATCATGGCGCCAGCTAATCAGGTGTTACGGAAAGCTCTTTATTGCCTGTATTTGGAAAATAGGTTTGGATAGTTCTGGTTATGATCCGAAGTTTTAAACTTAATCTAATAACAATCTGGTTGCTTGTTGTTTCTGTCAGCAGTTTGTATGGATTTGATCCAGAGAAACCAATAATCCAAACCATTCCTACCGACGGAGTACACAAGGAAGTTGTCCTTACGTTTGATGATGGGCCTTTCTTTGTAGATACCGCATCTAATGTGCCTCATCCCAAGCTCCTGAAAAAGCTCAGAACGCTTGGAGCGAAGGCAACCTTCTTTCTGGTGGGTGACAATGTAAATGACGACCCGACCCTGCTGTATCGTATCTTGGAAGAGGGTCACATGATAGGAAATCATTCCATGACCCACACCAATCTGGCAAGTGCGACCAATAAAACTTTTATAGAATCGGAAATTGTGACCATGCAGGAACTTTTAAAGGATGCGACAGGTTTTTACCCTCTGTTTTACCGTGCCGCCGGATGGGGTACCAACGATACTGTCTATGAAGTTCTTGTGGAAAACAATCTAATCTATTGCAATCGACAGATTGACGACTTTGGCCTCTCGATAGATCCGCAGACCCGGTCGGATGAGATCATGGCCCAGGTGCAGGATGGCGATATTATCGCGCTGCAGCCGACACACGAAAACTATGCGGCGCTGGATATTCTTGTTCCCGCTTTGCGCTCTGCCGGATATATGTTTGCTTCTCCCCGGACGGACGATGCCCCGAAAACTAAAATCATTGAACAGGATTTCAGCGGGTGGGGCGGGTCGTCGGATTCTAATACTTACATCAATAATGGTATTACAATTGACCAGCCGCGCCGTGATACTACAGGCACCGGATATAGCTGGCGCTCGAAAGGGACGGCATACTTGAGTCAGGCTGGAGAATTGCATCTCGTTCCTGCTACAGGTTCTTATTTCTATACCCTCTTTGATCACGATGGATCGAATCAACCCAGTGCCATGATTGATATGTCAGGAGCTAATGCCGCCCTCCAGTTGGATATGAAACATACTATGAGCGGAATACTTCTATACGCACTTATTTATGATGGAACAAGCTGGTTTGCTTCAAGTCAATCTGTCGATATGTCCGACTTGCATGATAATAGAAATTGGCTTTGTTTTAGCGATGTTGTCGACTGGCAATTGGTCGACCAGTCGGAATATATTACCACCAATTTCATTACAACCAACACATTGCCGGCATTGACTGTAACCAGTGGCGGAACACCTGACTTGAAGCGTATTCAAGGGATGGGCTTGCTGTATATGTCTGGCTCCAAGCCAAGAGTTGGATTACGCAGTATAATGCTCCATCGGGAGTTTCTGCTCAATACTGTTGACGTAAGTGATTGGGTTGATCCTAATGTGAATCGCCACATATTTGGGATCTGTTCCTCGGCTGGAGGTGTTCCATTCATAACTGAAATTCAAGATGCGCTTAAAAGTTGGGTCGAAGTTATGCGTTGGCCTGGAGGGGGGAATATTGAGCGGTATAATCTTAAGTACGGATTTAATGGAACTTATACAGGCGGTCATGATCCTTCCACCCGGAGCTGGATAGAGAGCTATCATCAGAATGTGAGTACCAACATGGATTTTATTGTAGGTGTTTCGTCTATTCTTGGTATGGATTTTGATGATCCTGCCAATCCTGGCGTCAATCTTGATCCAGCCGAAATCACTACGAACCTTGCTGGCTGGTTCAATCACCCGGAGTATAGCAATGGATTGGTTCGGGGTGTGGAATATGTAAGCAATCTTGTGACACGTATGAATATAAATTATACTGAAGAGTGGGGGATTAACCTTGCCGGTTCAAAGCCGGCTGGACTTAAGTATATCGAAGTTGGAAATGAGATTGATCTATACCTTAACCGCTATGCAGCATCAAAGGGAATCAGTATCAGTGGTATCGAGCGCATAAGGGATTATTACAGTCCGGTATTCCGGGAATATGCCGAGGCCGTACATGCAGTTGACCCGTCTGTACTCCTTCTTGGCCCGACTACAACAAAAACAGGCATGGCTCTTTATATGAACCATTTCATGAAACATAATGGAGATGTTGTTGATCTGCTTACCACTCATCGTTACTGGGACGAACCAGGCGCATTTCGACACGATATCAGTGCGATGCGGGAAAGTTTGTTTCGGCACGGAGTGGATACGGATCTCCGACGCAAAGATCAAATACAGATTGGTTACACGGAATTTAATACAGATAAAAATATCATGGAAGATAGTTGGGAGAAAGCCATATGGTTGGCCGAAGTGATGAATTATTTCATTGAAGGAGGTCTTGATCTTGCTACTGTATGGCATATTAAAATGGGTAATGAGCGTGCGTTTTTCCGGGTAAACTCAAGTGGTAGCTATGCGCCTCTTACACCTTACTATACCATGTTGTTTTACCGCAATCACATCAATTTCACGCAGTCCCCACGCGTAGTTCGTGTTAACCATTTGTCACGAAACCTGAATATTTGCGCTGTTGGACAGGATGATGCTTTGACGGTTTTTGTCGTAAACCCATCAACAAACACTGCTGAAGAGATCACTTTGGATGTTATTGGATCGCAATACGATATTTCGGTCGAGGTAAGCACTATGACGGCTGAAACTAATGGAGAATGGACTGTTGGTCAGGAAACCCAGTCGACAGCATCCATGCAAAATGCATCAATCACTTATACATTCCCTGAACATTCTATTGTGGCGATGAAATTCAATCCGAGTTCAGTTGTTCACTCATTGGTTGTGAGCGCAACCAATGGGACTGTAAACAAAAGCCTTGATTTAGCCGAATATCCCGACGGTTGGACGGTTGAACTGACCGCTACTCCCGCTAACGGTTATGTTTTCCTTGGCTGGAGCGGCGACGCATCCGGAACCGCAAACCCTCTGAACGTTACCATGGGTAGTGATAAAAATATTACAGCTCAGTTTGATATCCCGTCCGACAGTGATGGCGATGGTATGCCGGACAGTTGGGAAGCAGCCTATGGTCTTAACTCGTCGAGTAACGATGCGGCGTCTGACGCTGACGGGGACGGATTCTCGAACATGGACGAGTATTACGCTGGTACGGCGCCGGATGATACGAATTCGATATTCAAGATAATCAAACACAGCGGGCATGACGCGAATGAGTTCGGCTCACTTGTGCAGGC
>JBHORK010000152.1:0-4025 GCA_042565725.1 Verrucomicrobiota bacterium | reverse complement strand
GCATATGCAGTTCTGGTTTAATGCTGTGAAAGTTGCGGATTTTGAGATAGGCAGTGATGACTGGAATAAACGGTATAATAAGAGTAAATTCAAGAAATATAAAGATTTTGCCCAGGCAACTGAAGGCTGCATAGGGTTACAGTCGCACGGCAGTGCAGTAAATTATAGAAACATCAAGATAAAGAAGCTTTAATTTTGTGTAGAAACGCAGAGAAGGGAAAGAAGATGAAAAACATATATGTAAGCAGGAGACGGTTTCTGGCGACAGCAGGAATTGGAAGTACGGCGTTTACGATGTATGGTTTTGGTGGGCCCACAAAGGGAAAAAATGATCTGCCGCCGAGCGAAAAGCTTAATGTTGCCTGTGTGGGAGTGGGAGGGAAAGGCCGTGGTAATACAGTCACCAACAAAAAGCGTCATCATAATGTTGTTGCGCTGTGCGATGTTGATGACAAGCGGGCAGAGGGAACTTTCAAGATGTTTCCTGACACTCCGAAATTTAAAGATTACCGCAAGATGCTTGATAAGATGGGTAATGAGATAGATGCTGTTGTAGTCAGCACTCCTGATCATATGCATTATCATGTTGCCATGGCTGCCGTTCAGATGGGAAAACATGTTTATGTTGAAAAACCTGTAACGCACAGCATCAAGCAGATGCGTGAGCTTGCCAAGGCAGCGAAAGAGAAAGGTGTTGCCACGCAGATGGGTAACCAAGGCCATTCGGCTGAAGCCACGCGGCTGGTTCGCGAATGGATTCAGGCCGGAGTGATCGGACCTGTAAAGGAAGTCAGATGCTGGACCAATCGTCCTATATGGCCGCAGGGTATGCAGTCTTTGCCCTCTGCTCAATCTGTTCCAGCTACCCTTGACTGGGACCTGTGGCGCGGTGATACCGCGGACTACGCATATAATTCCAAATATTTACCGTTTAAATGGCGCGGTTGGTATGCTTTCGGGTGTGGTGCGCTCGGGGACATGGGATGTCATGTAATGGACCCTGCGTATTTTGCTCTTGATATAAGGGATCCCGTAAGTATTTATTGTGAGACAACAGAAAACAGCAAAGTGGCTTTTCCTAATAAAACAAAAGTCACATTTGAATTTCCCGCACGAGGTGAAATGCCGCCAATGAAACTGGTCTGGTATGACGGCGATGAAGATCTTCCTGAATGTCCGGTTGATATTGAGAAAGACCGTGAAATCAAAAATGTGGGCGGATCTTATATTATTGGTGAAAAAGCCACTATTCTTACAGCCAGTCATTGTCAGTCGGCTAGGGTTATCCCTGAAATCAAGATGCAGGAGCTGGCGCCTAATCTTCCGCCAAAGACATTGCCCAGGGTTGATAGAGGATCACATCATGGTGATTGGCTGAACGCCTGCAAGGGCAAGGGTTCTTTGAACGGGAAAGCCAGTTCCAACTTTGAGTATTCGGGAAAACTTACAGAGCTTTGTCTGCTGGGCGCTATTTCACAGAGATTTCCGAACCAGAAGCTGGAATGGGACAAGGAAAAAGGCTTTACGAATAATAAAGAAGCAAACGTATTTGTTGATGATCCTGTGCCAAAAGTATAAACGATTACACAAGTCCATAGACCCGCGAATTTTCTGTTCAAAGTGGAGCTTGGTCGCATAGTAGACACAGGGTTTTCAGGCAGACCTTGATTATTAGCATTCAGGATTCTTGATTTGGTTAAGATAAGAGCTGGGAAATGTCGAATGTCGAGACGAGACGTGACCCCCAAGAAAAGGAGGGAAATGTCGAATGTCGAGACGTGACCCCCAAGAAAAATACGGATTTCTTGCTTTTCCTTTCCGTCTGAATCTGCGATGGTTTGGATATGGCTAAGCAATCAGACCATAAACCGAAGAAGAATCCTGCTGCTGTTGCGTTAGGGCGTTTAGGAGGCCTGAAAGGTGGTCCTGCCAGAGCAAAGAAGCTTACGGCGGAACAGCGTTCAGAAATAGGCCGCAAGGCTGCCGCTGCACGCTGGGATAAAAAGAAGAAGTCTAAGTAATTCCCATTTTAAAAACATCAAATTATTTACATGTTATGCTTGACCGCTCAAGCAAACTATGAGAGAATTATGGCAGGATAGGGAAGGGGGTGAGAAGAGAAAATGATGAATGATGAATGATGAATGATGAATGATGAATGATAAACGGAAGAATTAAGAGAAGGAGATTAGGCAGTAGAGGAATAACAGTAGTCAGAAAAATAAAAGCAGGGCTGGCGGTGTTTGTGCACCAACCAGCCCCTAAGCAAGCATCAACCAGTTAAGGAGTAATGCTCACCATGAAGAAAAAAGTAACAGACCAAGATTCAGTAATAAAGGTTATATCAACGAAAAATCCCACCATTGAACAGGTCAGAATGATGGCCCTGTATCTCTGGATGATAGACACAGCCAGAGACCCCGAAGGAAAAGACAAATTCCTTGCCCTTGAAAAAGCAGCAACAGAACACGGATATGACACTGATAAATACTGTAAACGTGGCCGGGCTTTTATAAAGAATGCTGCCCGTGAAAGGGAAGAAGGGGAGTTGCCCGCTAAACACGCTAAATAACGCGAAAGGGGAGGGGGATGTATGAAGAGGATTGTATTAGTAGTTGTGTTGTTATTTGTTGTAGAGGCCAATGCGGCATGTTTTACTGGAACAGTCACACGCGTTATCGATGGTGATACGATTGTTGTAGGGACCAACATCGTGCGCTTGGCGGAGATTGATGCGCCGGAAATTAAGACTGAGTATGGCCCTAAGGCAAAGGCAGCCTTGGAAGGCATGATCAGTAATAAAGTTGTTGTTGTGAAATGGAGTAAGCGTGGTCGTTATCGCCGTATCATTGGGTATGTGTATTTACATGGAGGGAGTTTTGAACATAAGGTAACGAAGGAAAGAAAATGTGAACGGATGTCCGTGAACTTTTGGATGGTAGAGCAGGGGTGGGCGTGGCAGTTCAAGCGGTATTCAAAAAGCAAGGCACTGGCCGTTGCGGAGCAAACGGCGAGAGAGAAGGGTAGGATACTTCCGGTCACTTTGTAGACGTTACTCTCAACCAGTTCCATTCCTCTATTACCTGCCTTCCCTGAAGCAGGCATCTGAACTGATCTCTAGCATAGACAGAAAAGTCCCGCTTTCTTTGTGTAAAAAGAAGTTGACACAGAAGTCAATATTGGCGTACTATGCAAGTATGAAAAAATCAAAAACAGCTTATCAACGGGTTCTATTGGATGGCAAATGGTACGTCATCGTTGCCGAGGACGAATTCCGAGCACTGACAAAGTCTCGGGAATCTAAAAAGGGAATTGATGCCTTGGACGCAATGAATATCAGTGACCAACGCTTGGCAGATCGTTTGCTGCAGCGACGTCAGGAGTCAGGTTTCACCCAGAAGGATTTGGCGCGGCTTGCGGGTATACGCGTTGAAACCCTAAACCGTATCGAAAAGGGGCGAACAACGCCTGACTTCAAAACCATACGAAAACTAGTAAATGCAATGACCAAATAAAGAATAACTGAATAGGAGATAAAAAATGCCAACACAAACTGTTAACACAGTGCTTGAGCAGGTAATGGAATTAGTCAGCAAACAAGCTGACATCTCGGAAGAACAAATATCACTTGATTCTAACTTTCAGGACGATCTCGGGTTCGACAGTCTGGAACAGGTGGAATTCATCATGGCTGTCGAGGAGCGATTCGATATTGAAGTTCCCGACGAAACAGCCAGCGAGATCCGGACCGTACGGCAGGCGGTTGATGAGATAGAACAGGCGATCGCGAGTAAGAAGGGTTAGCACAGGGGCACTGAAGAATGATCACCACTGAAAACGCTCTAAACATCTATACTGATGGGTCGTCATTTAATAATCCCCGGGCAGGAGGCATAGGCGTGAGGTTCATCTTGACCGACTCACTTGGTCAAAAACATTAGGGACACACCCATAGTGGAAATAAACTCATATTTTCCCGGAAAAAGCAATTTTTGAAACCTTCTATATAGTGTAGGGCGGATTGT
>JBHORK010000151.1:0-4115 GCA_042565725.1 Verrucomicrobiota bacterium | reverse complement strand
GGCCAAAATGAAGCTTAATAAAGGTGCTACGTCTCATACCGGCGCAGTTGTAAACGCCATATCGGACACCAATCGGGTGGTGGTCTTCATTACCGGCGCAGGCGTAAACCGCAACTACAACAATGCTGATTCGGCAGTTCTTATATCCAATTTGAACTCCAACAAACAGCCGGTCTTCACTCGATCGGCGAACCATGTCGGCAGCTTGAGCTATGCTGTAGTTGAATTTACGGGCCGCACATGGTCCGATGTCCAGCGTGTTGAACATTCGATAACCAACGTTGGCAACGACGAGATTGAAATCATCACGCCGGTCGCGACAAACAGGACATTCATGCACGTTCAGGCAAGAGCAAGTAATACAAGGAATATCGGGGCCCAGGTATGGTTCAGCAATACCAACGAGCTGGCATTCCGGCGTGAGTACGGCAATAATGGTCACCCGCTCGTAGCGTGGATAGTAGAAAACACCGAGACCAACCCATTATACGGCATAAATGTTCAGCATATAAAGAATACCCGCGCGGCCGGCGCCGGGAGTATTCCTGATCAATGGACTGAATCCATCAACGCGGTCAGCTCAGTGAGTAATGCTTCCATCATGAGCGAGAGCGCGTGGTCCACAAACTTCCAGCCGATAAACCTGGAACTTACAAGCGCCGATCAGGTCACATTATGGAAATCTTTAACGAACGAAAGCTCCTATTACTCATTCAGCGTAACCGAATGGCTGCGGCCGGCGCCAGCGCCGAACATGGGAATAATCGGGATTAACGGAACTTCACTGATCGAAAATAACGATTATGTCACATCTACTGAAGACGGCACGGATTTCGGCAGTGTCGCCAACCCCGACCTGGGCAGCTTTTCTGTCACAAACACTTTCACTATTACCAACAGAAGTGTTAACGGCATCCTGTTCCTGACCAACACGCCGAATGCTGTTGTGCTTTACCAGGATTCCAATGATTTCTCCATCGCGGTTGACGCCAGTCCAACAACTATCATGCCCGGCGAGGCGCCGACCACTTTCCGGATCAAATTCGATCCGCAGACGGACGGCGTACGCACGGCGCTGGTCAGTATCGCCGCAAATACCTACACAGAGCCTTACCAGTTCGCTATCCGCGGCACAGGGGTCGGGGCTGATATGGATGTTTACGGAAACGGATATATAATCACTAATGCTGACTACACGCCAGTAACGCGTAATGACACTGATTTCGGGGCTTTGAATCTGGTAAGTGGTGAGACAACCAACACCTTTACCATCACAAACTCCGGGTTCAGCACTTTGTTCCTGACAAACTCGCCGGACGCAGTTGTGCTGTACGGACATACAGGCGATTTTACAGTCACCAGTCAGCCGACAACTAATATACCTGTCGGAAACGCCGCAACATTCGATATTGTTTACAGCCCGACCAATACCGGCATACGCACCGCGCTGGTATATATTGCCAACAGCGACGTAAACAACGACCCGTACCAGTTCGCCATCCAGGGCTCTGTGGTGGCGCCTGAAATAGATGTGACAGGAAACGGCAACTCAATCACAAACGGTGATTTTACTCCTAGAACTGGCGACGATACCGACTTCGGTTTAGTGCTTACCAATAATTCATTTGACACTCCTCATGTGTTTACCATCAACAATACAGGATCAGCCACACTGTACCTGACCAACACGCCTGTTATCGTAATCAGCGGCGATTCCAACGATTTCCCAATCATTAATCAGCCTGGTCCTGGTGCGACCATAATCGCCGCATGGTACGATACATTTACGATCAGGTTCGCACCAACCGTTACGGGCATACGGACCGGTCTGGTAACCATCCTTAACGATGATCTCGATGAGGACCCATACCAGTTCAGCATCAGCGGCTACGGCGACTGGCCTGAAACGGGCGTGCTGGGCATTAATGGAGCTACTATTGACCACAATGACCCCATTCCGGATACCGCGGACGGCACGGATTTCGGCAGTGTCGGCGGTTTCGGCGGCGAAAAATTCCACACCTTTACTATTACGAATGAGAATAGCGGGCTTACCCCTGTTGTCCTGCAGGGAACACCGCTTGTTAATATCATAGGGGCAAATCCGGAAGACTTCCTGGTTACAGCTCAGCCGGCGACAAACAGTATAGGGGTTTCAAACAGCACACCGTTTACAATCATGTTCCGTCCGATTGAGCCCGGTCTGCGCACGGCCCGGGTCGAAATTGATAACAACGATGACATCGAAGATCCTTACCGTTTCGATATTCAGGGAACGGGTTTCAATATTTCGGAAATAGACGTATATGGAAATGGCAATATGATCACCAACAATGACAGCACACCGGCGGTATCCAACTTTACAGATTTCAGCTGGACCATTAATAACACGACAAACTCAAAGACTTTCTACATCACAAATACAACTCCCGGCAACACGAACCTTTATTTAACCGACACACCTTATGTTGACATTCCAGATCCGTCTCTGGTGGTCCGGTGGAGATTTGACGACGGCAGCGGGACAACGGCAAGCGATTTCAGCCCGAACGGTAATGACGGAACCATTACAGATGCAGTCTGGACAAATGGCGTAACCAACGGAGCACTGTCATTCAACGGAACTTCAAGCAAAGTAGTGAAGGCTTTGCCTGACCGGACGTGGGACGCCTATTCGGTTTCCCTGTGGGCAAATTCCAGTCTCGACACACAATTTACCAATGCGTCTGTCTTCAACAATTCTGATTTTATAATTGATTGCGACACCAACAGCAACTACAGGTACAAGGGTCAGAAGTCGGATGTTTTCGGACCGCACCTGTCGAATACCTGGGTTCACCTTGCTGTCGTATACGACGGTGTGGATACCTATCTCTACTATAACGGCACTGCTAACACCAATCTGGTCGCTGCAGATTCGCGGTTCAGGAAGGTGGCGGTGGGTGTTGATCACCAAGACACTAATTTCTTTGAAGGTCTGATTGACGATGTTCGTGTTTACAATCGCGTCATCTCTGCCTCCGAGGTGGCGGCATTGGCGGCATTTTCACCACTGCCTGATAAAGGTGAATTCACTGTTTCCGTACAGCCAACGAATGATATTCCAGCCAATCAGGGAACCTCATTCACGATTCATTTCCACCCAACAAACACGGGCTTCAAAACGGGTGTTGTAAACATAGACAATACCGATCCGGACGAAAACCCGTACAGGTTCTATATTGCCGGCAGAAGCCTGGTGCCGTGGCCGGAAATAGATATTTACGGGAACGGCTATGAAATCGCTGATGGCGACATCACGCCGGCGGTATCCAACTTTACAGATTTCGGCTGGACTGTTCACAGTTACGGCACAAACTCGAGGACTTTCCACATCACAAACGAAGCCAGCGCGGTCACCAACCTTTACCTGACCAACACGCCGGCCATAACGATAACAGGGGCCGGGGCCGGTGAGTTCTCGGTTGTCACCAACTCAACGTCAACGAACATTCCGATTTCAGGCGGCACAGAATTCACCGTCCAGTTCCATCCCACAAACACAGGCATGTGCACCGGTACAGTAACCATAGCGAATAACGACCCGGACGAAAACCCGTACACGTTCCGTATCATCGGGGAAGGCCTGGCGTCCTTTGCCGAAATGGATGTTTACGGAAACGGAAACATAATTACCAATAACGATTCCTCGCCTTCAACGGACAACGGCACCTATATGGACGGCGCGCTTTTCATCGGCAGTGAAATCTCATCAAACATTTTCACAATAACAAATGCGGGCACGACGAACCTTTTCCTGACAGGCACACCGAGCGTGGTGATAACCGGCGCTCATTCAAATGATTTTTCAGTAACCGATACACCCGCAATCAATATCGCCGGCCTATCTTCCACGACTTTCACCATAGCATTTGATCCCGGCGCGCTTGGCGGGCGTACCGGCATAGTTACAATCGCGAACACCGACACTAATGAATCTCCATACACGTTCTATATCAAAGCAGTCGGAACCGAACCGGAAATGGACATGTCCGGAAACGGAAACCCGATTTCTAACGGCGATGATGAGCCCGATACTATCAACAACACCGATTTCGGTTATGTCAGTTTCAGCT
>JBHORK010000150.1:0-4126 GCA_042565725.1 Verrucomicrobiota bacterium | reverse complement strand
CTTTAAGTTCTAATTGTTTGAGTGAAAGCAGCTAAAATAGGTGTAAAAAAGCTCAAGCAAGATATTAAGGCTTTCTTTTTTTAGTTCAGAAATAATAATATAATAAAATATAGCAAATTGGATTAAGATAAAGGAGCGAAGGTGAATAGAAAATATATTTTTATTGCAATTGGCCTGATGGTTCTTTATGTCGTATCACTGATGGTCGGATTATATCGCGTGCCGAGCGGGCAGATTGATTCAGGAGCAGCAGTATCTGATCAATCCCGGAAGTTCATTGAAAAATCACAGCCGGCGGATGTTTTTGTAGGCAAATCTGGTAAAGATGTTTCGAATGTTAGTAAGCAGAAATTGGAACCAGTTCAGCCGCGTACACTATATTCTTTCAAACCGGGCGGATTTCGTGATGATCTGCTGAATCTTGATTCCGAGACACGTACGGAAGTGTTGCGGAGATTAGCAGAGGCAGGGTATACGGGCGACGGCGAGTATATGACGGTTGATAAAGATGGGATGATGACTTCCACGCAGCCGATTCCTGTTGGCTTTAAGAAAGAGAAGGCCGCTCTTACAACAGCAAATGCCCCCGGCGGGGACGGAGAAGATAAAGAGATCTCTGAAGGATACTCGCCTGTGCCTGTAAATACGCCACCTGCCTATCATAGCCGTCCCGGCTCTCCTAATGTGGTTTATATTGATTTTAATGGTGGACCGGTAGCCGGAACCTGGTGGAATACGGACCGGGGCATAGCACAGTGGGATGTGATTCCTTATGATACGGATGGGGATACCAATACATTCAGTGATAATGAGCAGGCTAATATTTACATGATATGGGAACGGTTGTCGGAAACATTATCTCCATTTGAAATAGACGTTACAACCGAAGATCCTGGATCATTCGGTCCTACTGTAGGTCATATAATGATATCCGAGTGGCAGGATGCCGGTGGTCAGGATTGTCCGCATAACAATTATGGCGGAGTAGCTTTGATCGATGTTTTCGGCAGAGCGGACTATGCGACTCTCCAGCCTGCATGGGTATCTCCTGATTGGGGCGCTAATGCCATAGCGGGAATGGCTGCGCATGAGTTCGGTCATAATCTTTGGCTTTATGATGACGGGCAGGGAGCGGCGCAATATTACGAGGGGCATTCAAGCCCCATATCCTGGTGTACAATTATGGGTGGCGGTAATACCCGTAATTTGAGGCAATGGTCAAAGGGCGAATATTATGATTCGAATAATGCCGAAGATGATCTGGCTGATATTTCAGGTGTGCTGGGGTACAGAACGGATGATCACGATGATCGCAGACAGAATGCGACTATGATGACGGTTGTTGGCGCAGGAATAAGCGCTTCAGGTGTTATAGAGCAGACTGACGATGAAGACGCTTTTGAGTTTGATGCTCTGGCGGGTCCGTTCTCCGTGACAGGCGCTCCCTACCGCGCGGCGTCCGGGCCATGGGGCGGAATGCTGGATATGGTGCTGGAGCTAAGAAACAGTTCCGGAGGACTGATAACATCCTCTAATCCGTCTGACGAAACAATAGCATCTATATCGACAACGCTGCCGTCCGACGGCACATATTATCTTCATGTTCTTCCCACGGGAGTCGGCACACCGCTGAACAATCCGCCGACAGGTTATACTGTATACGGTTCTTTGGGCCAGTATACACTTACAGGAACTATTACCGCTTTTGTTCCCGAAATGGGTGTGTCCGGTAACGGTGTGGCGATAGCCAACGGAGATAGTACACCTTCAACGGCAGATGATACTGATTTTGGCGCGGGCGTTGTAAGTCACGTCTTTACAATAAACAACAACGGTCTGGATGTGTTGAATCTGACAGGGAGTCCCAGGGTGCAGTTGAGCGGCGATGCTGACTTTACTGTAACAAGCCAGCCGGGAAGCAGTACCATTGCGTCCGGTGGCAGCACAACCTTTACGGTTCAGTTTGGTCCTACGTCGTCGGGAACGAGGACTGCAGCGGTGTCTATTGCCAATAGTGACGTGAGCAAGAACCCGTACAATTTCACGGTTCAGGGAATGGGGATGGATGCGCCTGTTGTGACCAGCAGTACGGCAACGAATATTAATGGAGCCTCTGCAACACTGAGAGGGATATTGGCGGATGGAGCGCTGGCAGATGTTTCTGTTTATTGGGGAACAAACAACGGAGGGACGACTCCAGGTCAGTGGGAACATGTCGAAGTGCTTTCATCGGTAACTGAAGGGCCGTTCAGTCACAATATCGCCGGCCTGAATCTTGACACACAGTATTACTATAATTTTTATGCTGAAAACGTTGAAGGTAACGACTGGGCATCACCGGGTAGTTTCACAACGCTGGCGGCGGTGGAAAGTCCGACAGTTATATTGCAGGAAGGTGTGGACGGGTATTCAGGCTGTCAGGATGCACACGTCAAGGGGAACCCTTACGGCGCATTTATAAACGATAACTACGGTAATGCATCTGAAATAAAAGTTGAGAGCAATCAATACAACTTCACCTGAGACACTTGCTCCTGGGCCATGCGTGTCATGGTCAAATTTGATATCACATCTATTCCTGCAGGCAGTTTGATTGATTCCTGTAAGTTACATTTGTATGTCAACACAGCAGAGCGATACAGGGTCGCGGACTCCCGTATATATCTTTACGGCGGAGGAGGAGCATGGGATGAGTCAACAGTTACCTGGGCCACCCGTCCCGGCAGCAGCGGCGGCGCTTTGGATAATGTATTGCATTCGGATCTGGTTGAAGGAACGTGGTTAACTTTAACAGTTAAAACTAACCTGGTGCAGACATGGCTGGATAATCCCGCATCGAATTATGGGTTATGTTTTAAGCGCCCTTTTGATGGGCTTAGCGCGGATTATACTGATATTCAATATTTCAGGGCATTTTTTGCGTCATCCGAAGATACTACGCCGTCGCATCGTCCTAAGTTGGAAATTTCTTATTCGCCGTCAGAGCCAGAGTTGGATGTGTACGGTAACGGAATAGAGATAGTCGATGGTGACAGCATTCCTGCCGGCGCAGACGATACTGATTTCGGCAACACATTTGTGGGCGGCAGTCCGGTCTCTCATGTGTTTACAATAACCAACAGTGGTAGAGAAACTCTGAACCTTAGCGGCACACCCAAAGTGCAGTTGAGCGGGCATACAGGTGACTTTACTGTAACAAGTCAGCCGGGAAGCAGTACCGTTGCGGCTGGTGCAAGCACGACATTCACGGTGGAGTTTGATCCGACAACGGCAGGTACAAGATCTGCGACTGTTTCTATAGCCAATAGTGACAGTGATGAGAACCCGTATAACTTTGACATACAGGGAGTTGGCGATACACCTGCACCTGAGATGGCAGTACTCGGTGACGGTCAGGAGATAACGGATGGAGATAATCTTCCATCGGCAAGTGACGGCACTGAATATGGTGATGTGGTTGTTGGTCAACCGTTGGATCAGGTGTTTGTCATAACCAACAGTGGAGTAGCAGATCTGATTCTGAGCGGAAGTCCCAGAGTAACAATAAGCGGAAATGCTGACTTTACAGTAACAAGCCAGCCTTCGACCCCGATCACTCCCGGCAATAGCGCGAGCTTTACAATAAGGTTTGTGCCCGCCGCAGCGGGAGTAAGAACAGCGGAGGTATCTATAGCGAACGATGATTCAGATGAGAATCCATACAACTTTGCGCTGCAGGGAAGAGGTATTGATCCGCCAGTAGTAAACAGCGGCGCGGCAACGGATGTGGGTCCGTCTGCAGCAACACTGAACGGAACATTGTCAGATGGAGTAGAGGCGGATGTCTATGTGTATTGGGGTGACACCGATGGAGGAACTGACCCGGCGCAGTGGAGCAATACGGGAGTGCTTTCATCCGTGAGCCAGGGCGGGTTTACTTATCCGCTGAGCGGTCTGGATCTTGGTGCAACGTATTACTACAATTTCTACGCTGAAAACATTGCAGGCACTGACTGGGCCGCATCGGACAGCTTTACTACGCTGTCCGTAGCGCGGGATTTCAAAATACACCGCGGCACGTTTACGATGACCAATTATGGCCCTACAACGGTGACGCTGACCAACGGATACCAGTATACGCTGTCGA
>JBHORK010000014.1:0-50907 GCA_042565725.1 Verrucomicrobiota bacterium | reverse complement strand
ACATTCAAATGCCTCGGAGCACTTATCTGCGGCAATAATCGCTTTGCCCTTTCGATCGGGCCAGCAACCAGTTGAGGAAAAAACGCGACAAATAACGCAAAATCCCAGAAATTACGCGTGGGCTCCAATTTGCGGCGATAGATATCTATCGTGTAACTCATTGTCTGAAAGGTATAGAAAGAAATACCAATCGGCAGAATTATTTTCAGGGACCAGGGATTGACTTGTAATCCCATAATATTCATCAATGAAACAAATGAGTCCGAAAAAAAGCCGAAATATTTAAAGAATCCCAACATACCTAGATTACAGATTACGCTCAGCCACAGATATCGTTTTCTGGCGAAGGTATTATCAGATTCATGAATTTTTATACCGCAAAAATAATCAATAACAGTGGAAAACAATAACAGTGAAAGAAAGCGCCAGTCCCAGCATCCGTAGAAAAAATAACTGGCAGCAAGCAGCATTTTATTCTGCCGGCGATGATCCAGCGCTAGATACAGAAGGTAGACTATCGCAAAAAAGACAAAAAAATCTATTGAGTTAAAATACAATGTAAAACCTTAACCTAGATATAGCATAAGTTCACGGCACGGAAGCCCCAAGGCACTTCCCTTACTTGTTTCAGGACATTTTTCATCGAGACTCCCCCTTTTTTTGAACACCCAATATCCAACAAGGAATATCCAATGTCCAACGGCTGCCTTCGGCTATTGCTTTTTGCTTTTCCCTACTTTTTCTATGCCTTGGACTGTATCAAAATCAGTTTTCTTTCCTTCATTATTGGAGATTCCTTGTTGGATATTGGATATTCAATTGCCTGCCAAGCATACAATTTACATAATGCAATATTAAGACTAACCTGGATGGTTTACATGTGGATGATTCAATCTTTCTTTCTCTTTACAGCCTTAACTATCAGGGTCTCTCCAAAAAGAACTTCTTTAGAAAACATCTGATGGAGAATTTCCTTATTCCTGAGTCGTTGAGCCGGGTCTTTTTCCTCTTTGTAGAACACAAACCAGGTGGCTAAATATGCAATCGGCACAAGAAGCAGATAAATCCAGCTTACAAGTTTTACCCTATTGGCCCGAATAGAACTCAGCTGAAAACCATTCGTGTGCAGCATATAACGAAGAACCGAAAAAGAAAACATGCCTATATGATGATCAGGTGAAGATCGGCCTTCATCCAGCGGACGCTTGCTCTTATGGTGAAATCCTGTAAGAAGCCAGCGCCACCGCGACCTGAGCGCCGATATATTAGGAGTGGAAACAATCAGAACCCCTTCATCCTTAAGTATTCTCCCACACTCCCTGACAAAATCAAAAGGCCTCTCAATATGCTCAATACCGTCAATACACACAACAGCATCAAATTCATCATCATAAAAAGTCAGATGCCTGCTCATATCGCAAAGATTAAAGTTTGCTTCGGGCACTTTTATTGATCTGACAATATCGCCTGAATATGTGTCGTATCCTTTATCTATCAACCTCTTGGTAAACGCTCCTGCTCCACACGGCAAATCCAATACTTTGGTGACTTTCTTCTCATTAAAAAGCATATCAGCCACTACGTTGTGAGTGTTAGCGGTTGTTCTCTCTTTGATATCAAGTTCACCCTTGGAAAACAAAAATTCATGAATAAACAATTTGGTATCCCACACATATCTCTTAAGAGCAGTTTTCCGACCTTGCTTACCCATCTTTACTCTCAGCTCCGGATCATCCGCAAGTTTTTTCATAGCATGCGCACACTCTTCGACAGTCCGAAACACTATTCCACCGCCATTATCGAGTTTCTCCTTGAGCACCGGCAGGTCACTAACAATCACCGGCAAACCAGTCAGCATGCCTTGAACCATAGCTTGAGAGAAAGTTTCTCGCATCACTTTCTCATCACGAGAAGGAACCAGCAATACGTCCATATCACGAATAAAATCAGGCATCTTACCCAGCGACATCCAGGAATGAGCCATTACATTTGTTTCCTGGAAATCGACAGGATTATGGTACGACGCAAGATGAAGGCGGCATCGATTCCTCACGTTTTCCGGTAACGCCCTGAACGCTTCAATCGCCGTATCAGCACCCTTCCAGGCACTATCCAAGTGGCCAAGAACACAGAAATCTACCGTATCTCTCTTCTCCACATCTTCACGCGGCCAGAAGCGCCCGGCATCGGCAATACCGTAATGAACTTTTACAAATGAGAAACCCGCATCCTGAAAACGCAAAGCAATCTTCTTGTTGACAGCCAGGACTGTAGTCTTACCAGGTTTCAAAACTCCAAGAAATCTCCGGGAAACTTCACGATGCGCGATCAGCACACATCTTGAAAACATCCCTTTAAACTCAAAAAACTTAATAACAGGTATCAGCCTATTGGCAACATTACCCAGCAGAAGCACAGAGAATTTTCTTCCCGCAAGAGCAAACATAATAGAAATACTGCCTAAAAAACATTCGGCAAGCGGCGGGCAGGAGATTATCTCCACTTTACTATCGCCAACCCATTTTTTAATAACATTTTTCCAAGACTCATGGATTCCAACACTTAACCTACAGTCCGACTCAGCCAAATCTCTTATCAGGTTTAAATTAAACACTTCAACTCCACGCGGTTCCTTCTTGAATTGACTTAGCAACACCTTGTCCAACATGAGAACGGTCTTTTCTGCGCGTCTTTCAGGAGCTTCACCAGTAGCAAACCCATGGTACTTGTCCAGCTTTACTCCTCTTTTGCGATAATGCCTATGCCATATAGCCTTAGTATGTTTATCGATATCCCAAGCCCATTTTTTCCAGTCCGCTTCATCGATATTTCGTTCTTTTAAATATCTCTTCAGAAATCTAATGCGATGGGACGCTGACGTGTGAATATATCCGTTCAGCCGGCCTAAATCATCAACACACATCCAGCGACGCATGGTTTTAACCCGTCGAACTTCGTGCAGATCAATGAAATTGATTCTAGGTAATTCACCTTCGTTCACTTGCAGCAATATGTTCTCTCCATGTAAATCTCTGTAATGCATATCTGCGTTATGAAGTCTGGCCACATACATGGCAAGCTCTTCAATTAGTCCGGATATCCTTTCATCGTCATGACTCTCCTTTAGATAGTCAAAGAGCGTCACACACGGAGAAACGGCCTGAAGAATCAGTACACTTTTCTTCCAAAATCCTAAAATCTTTTTCTCTCCCCACGCAAGAGGCATAGGCGTAGGAATGTTTCTCGCTCGAAACATATAATTCATTTTCCATTCAGATTCCGCGCGAGTTTTCTTGAAGAAGTACTTTATATACTCGAGCCATGTTCTCGGCTCATACTGCTTAATCACGATATCGCCCTGCTCACCCCGGCCATTTCTAACAATCAAACTGCTTCTTCCGCTTTTTCTCTGCAGCAGCAAATAACCGGAATCAGGTTGATGCAGATTAATATCCGAAGGAATATCTACAGGAAAATCTTCACGGAAATCTTCATTAACCCACCACTTCAATCCGCCAGAAGTCACTTCCTGAAACATATGATTGATTTGCTTCATAATCTTAACTATGCGTTGTTAATAATTTTTCCGTAGAATTCTAATACTTTTTCTGCGCGAAGTAACGGGTCAAACCTTTGTTTTGCTGATTTAAAAGCATTCCCGCCCATCTGCCTCAGTTTTTCTTGATCCAAAATCAACTGCCTGATAATACCCGCCAGGCTTTCCGACGACAAATCCATAATACACCCAGACACCCTATCTTCTATAAGTTCTGCCGGAAACCCAATTCCCGACGCAATAACAGGCACGCCGGCAGACATGGCTTCTCTTACAGTCCTGCATGATTTATCCGTGCCTGGCACGGGATACACCAGCACATCCATAGCTCCATACGCCGCTACAAGCCTCTCATCTGCGCAATACCCGGCTAGTATCACTCTGTCGCTGATTCCCATATCAAAAGCAGGCTTTGTTACTATATTACGCTCTGCGTTTCCACCACCGCGTCCTACTACCAACAACCGTACATGCGGGTATTCTTTCGCAAGTAAACGCACCGCATCAAGCGCAACATCTATACGCCGCTCTTTGCGAATCCTGCTCACCATACCAATCACAAATTGATCTTTCTTGAATCCAAATTCTTCTCTGCCGCCTGTTTCCCCGGCCTTGGAAAAACGCTCAGTATCCACTCCAGGCTCAATCGCTTGTACCGTGTCCAAAGATAATCCAAATTCCCGTTTCACCTTTTCCACGGCTTTATTACTGATCATAATAAGACCATCTGTGCTGTTACGAACCAGGAAAGCCGACCTAATGCTTTTCGGAAGCCCATCAGGATCATAACAGCTCCTTATAATGATCGGTTGTTTTTTTCTACCCCGTGCCAATCCCCCAAGAATATGCGCATTCGGCATATGACAATTTATGACCTGCGGCTTGAACTCAGTGATAAAGTTACGCAGGCAAGATATATCCCGGTATATCGAAAAAACATTCAAATGCTTCGGCAAATCAAGTCGAACAACACGTTTAATTCCTTTTTTTTCGGCATGATACGCCACATCTTCTTCTATGCCGGCGGGAGAACGTCCGCACGCAAACACCACATCCTTACCAAGCTTCTGCTCGGCAAGAGCAAGATCCGCGGCCGGTTCAGCTCTTTCCGTCCATTTCCAGTTGCTCAAAACATGCAATATTTTCATGACTATTTACGTTTCGCAATAATCTGAACTTCCGTACACAAAGATGGAACAATGGATCCAATGTAGCGGTTCAAACGATACCACCACTGGAAATCTTCCAGAGGCGCCAGAATTCCACCTGAAAAGATCCTGAACCCTCTTGCTTTCATTTCTTTAAAACATCCGATTTCCTGAACCAATGTCATTATTGATCCTAGACTAAATGCCTGGATATGCCCTTTTCCTGGAGCATGCCGATTATCCAGCTTCGAGATAAGCCGTCTTATTGAAACAATACCGGCAGGAAATATCGGCACTCCAAGAATGAGCAACCCTCCTGGCCGAAGAATACGGCCCGCCTCAGAAATAACAAACTCCGGTTTTTCAAGGTGTTCCAGTAATTGCTCTGTGATAACAATATCAAAATTGCCGGACTTAAAAGGAAGTCCTTCCTCAGCATTAGCACAGGTCAAATCCCATTTATCAGATGAATAAACACTATCCAATCTTCTCATTTTCAAATCAACGCCGTGAAACTGGATTCTGCCTGCAACACCGGCAGACTCAATATACCTCATAGATCGGCCACTCCCCACGCCAACATCAAGAAGATCCAGAGGTTTATCGGTTCCCGCCGGTTTTCCTCTACAGAAATCCGCTATTGTTTCCGCCAAAGCATGATAACGCGCAAGCCTCAGTCGATATCGGCGCTGTGACGGCTCAACCCCAAATGCCATTTTTGTTTTTTTAGAAGTCATTGATTATTTCAAACAAAAGGAAAAGAAGGCAGAGAAGAAAGCCGTAGATTCTCCGACGCTAATTCATTGTAGCCAGCAAGCAAAGCGCTCATATCGGAATCATCTATCCATCCATACATTCGCAGAGAACGTACAATGGGCCAGAAATCCCGTTCTATGCGCCGTTTTTTTAATTTCTTCCTGCGGCGAACACCATCTAAATCAACTGCCCACAGTTTTAACCCTTCATTACGTGTTACAAGAATATTTGTATCTTTCATGTCACGATTGGAAAAACCATTAACATGAAATGCTGCCAATAACCTACCCCATTTTGAGATAATTTCTGCATGTTCCTTTTCTTCATTCTTGCTTTTGAGTGTTTCTGTCAGAAGATGACTATCTGCTATTTCTTCGGTAATAAGATATTCTTTTATTCGAAGTCCAAGACAACGAATTGTAGCCCATGCCACAGGACGCGGAGTATTGAGCCCGAAATCGGCCAATTCATTACCCATCCTGAATGCCCGATATGCACCAGAGCGGCGAAGTCCGAAACGAAATACCGAACGGCCCTTACGCGCCGTGCTTTCCTTGATCACCAACCCGTCAGCAACAGCAACTCGACTGCCTTTGTCTTCTTTCAGCAGGCATTTATTGTCTTTCAGAATTATTGGGAAATGAGCTGAAAGCCATTTTGCTGTAAACTCAAAATGATTGTCTGAAACATGCCATTTGATTCCGTTAGCTAAAATCTCCTGCAAGTTAAAAACCTCCTGCCTCCTGTTTGTAACACCCATCAGCCCTGAGAAAGTCACAGATTAAGTTATAGAAGTTTTCTTAGAAAAACAAGCTTGCCCGGCCTTATCGCTCAGTTTCAGAACAACACTACAGCCGATAAACAGAAAGATTCCTCCCAGAATGTAGACCCCGTACGCTTCAGACATATTGCTCCAGTATTCTCCCATTATCGACTCGGAAAACACAGAATGAAAGATCAGAGCGCCTGCCAGAAACCCCGCCGGAACCCACTTTTTCCACCCTTCAGGTTTAGTGTTTAAAAGATATGCCAAAATAAAAGCATGCGATAGTATGATAAGAATGTAATGATGTTTCCATGACCTTTCCGATATAAAAAGCATGGCAAGAAATACCAGCGCAAATTCTCCTAGATTACCTATATTCTTACGATCTTCGCGGGGTGTTCGGGACACCCATGCTATTGAGCTGAGAATGATCAAATACAAAATTTTGAGGATCCATCCGATTGTTTGTCCGCTTAAAGAAACAAAATTTATGCGTATATTGCCGGTTTCTTTCCAAACATCAGTCACTACTGCCACACAATCGCTCAACAAACGGTAAAACAGGCCATAGAGCGATTGGTTTATATGCAGTGTCGGCCTCATCCCCTCCGGTCGGCCGGATACGAAGGGTCCTATCATCTGATCATACCAATCGGCAGTCAACTGCCAGTTAAACTCAAACCCCAGCACCGTCCCGGGAACAAGCAAGCCGAAAAGCAGTATTCCCACAGCAAAACCGGCTACGCTGATCCAGCGGCGTTTATACATAAAATATAATACAAAAAGAACAGGGGTGACTTTGAGTATTGACGCAAGAGCTACAGCTAAACCCGCAAGAAAATCTTTTTTGTAATATGTACTTACTAACGCGGCAACGATGAAACCTCCAATTATGATATTAACATTGCCATGCGTAAGATCTCCCATGAATACCCGGAAATTTATTAACAAAAGAGCCGCCGGCAGCCAGCGAGGCACATGATTATCATTATTGTCGCGCCAGAACAGTGTTACGGCCCAGAAAATAAATAAGATAATCTCGCACTTAATCAACATCCAGCATATCGACCCGGCAACAGGTCCAAGTTTATGGAGTGGCATTAATATTACAGTCATCATGGGAAGATACGGAAAACCTTCCCGCGCCCATCTCCCTCCTTGTTCATAAACCGCTCGGAAATACACCGTCTCCCCGTGAGAAACCTTCTCAGTAGCATCCATCCACCGAACAAAAGCCGTTTTACCTTCAAAAGATTTACCAACCACCCTTATACCCGAGCTGATACACATCATAACAAACAGGATGCCGAAAATAATTTGCCAGACATCCCGTTTTTTCTCAGCAACTGTATTTACCGCTTTTTTCATCGCAAATTACTATAACATGACAAACCTTTTTCTTGCACTTGCATTTTATTACAACAAAATGCAACATAAAAAGAACATTAAAGATAAAAAAGGTCTTGAAAAATGGAAAAACTTAAGTTCGACAATCTTGAGCAGTATCTGCTGTTGAAAAACGGGAACTACCTTTACAAGATTCCATATAAAGACGGTCATGCCGTGCTCAAGCTGTATTATGGAAGCCGTAGTCCATTTCAAAGAATATATAAGACCTTCAGTAACGTGGTAATAGAAGGCCAGACTTCCTTCATGCCTAAAGCCAGACTCAAGACGGAAAAGGACGCCATACGCGTATGGAAGAAAGCCGGCTTCCGCGTGTTTGACATCTACAATAACGTGGAAGTGGAAGGGCTGCCCAAAGGAGGCTATGCTCTCTACGAATACGTTGAAGGGCGTCATTTCCACAAACTTCTTCCTGACGCATCTGTACCCCTTGAAGAACGCCTTGCGCTCTACAGAGAATTCCTTGATCAATGGCACAGGCGACATCGCATTGCAGTAGACCAAAAAGAGCCGAGACTCATTCATGAGAACGGCGATCTAAAACATGTAATAGACTACAATGGGGAACTTGTCTGGTTTGATTTCGAAATGTGCTACAGATCACGCACTCACGTCGAAGATCTGGTTGCCCGTGAAATACTGGCCTATCTCAAATCATTGGGACAATTTTTAAAAAACAGTGAACTATTCGAAACTTTCTTCAAAGAAACCATGGAACACTACGAAGGCAAAGACTTTCTGGCGCAAACATATAACATAGCGTTCAAACACCGTAACCCCGTGGTAAGGCTCGGCAGAAGCCTTGATTCCCGCTTCAGTAAAAGCTCCGGGAAATGGCATTCAAAATATAATATGGCTAAAAGGGTAAAAGAGCACCTTGCTAAATAATAATACGGTTATCGTTGATCGGTTGCGCGGCTCGAATCGTTTATCGTCCATCGGTTGCGTCATTTTTTTCCCCTACTTGTAACTTGTAACTCTTGCAACCTGTAACCTCTTTAATACGCAACCCCAACCGCCCGCCTGCAACGCTGTAGCACTGCGGGCAGGCAAACCGTTTGCATCCCCCCACAAGGCGAAATTCCTCTATTATCTTGTTAATCTTGTTGATCCCGTCTAAATTTATTTTAATGAACAAATCTACCATACTTTCCGAAGCATTGGCTTCTTATTCCCCTCAACAGCTTGAGGTTAGCCGCAGGGGTTCTGGCCTCAATGCCGTCTGGAAAATAGATATCAACGGGAAACCTGCTGTTCTCAAGACATATTCCAGCCGACGCGGCCCCATAAAAACTTTCCTGTCAAACATTGAACATTTCCTGAGCGGCCGAACCCCGTATACACCTTCAGCACGATATCATACAGAACGAGAGAATCTGAGATTGTGGAAAAAAGCCGGTTTCGACGTCCCTGATATTATGGAACACCATTTTGATCCTGAAATACCACTGCCCCATCTGTGCCTCGAATACGTTGAAGGATCACTGCTCTCCTCACATCTCGCTAACACAAGCATTTTAGATAAAGAAAAGAATAATGTTTTTCGAGAATTTGTTGAACAGTGGGCAAATCGACATCAGGCAGCTGCGCAATCTTCCAACCCGCGCCTCATACAGGAACACGCAACCCTTGATCATGTCATATTCAGCCACGATCGTTTTGTCACATTAGATCTTGAAGTTTCCTATAAGCGGCAAAACATTAAAGCTCTTATAGCGCATGAAATCTGCGGCTACATGAAACCTCTGTTTAAAAGACTGCCGGACAAGGAAGCAGACCATTTCCTTGAATTACTGGTTAAACACTATCCACATCGCCAATATCTTGAAGCAATTTACACAGAATTGCTTGAAAACCCTAACCCGCTTGTCCGTCTAATCCATTTTCTGGACAGACGACTCAAGAAAAGGGGCAAGACGGCAACCAAGTTTGAAGTTGCCCGAAGATTAAACGCCAAACTGGGGCATACATAGAAGGCACAAAACTCAAATTCCTTGACTAACCACCACTTCTCTCTCAGGATATTGTCTTGGTCGGCACTGAAAAAATATTTTACTCAATCGACCACATTATGAAAAAGGATAAAAACAAACTGTCGCTAGACACCATCGCTTCACTATGTAAACGGCGCGGATTTATATTCCAAAGCTCCGAAATCTACGGCGGAATAAACGGTTTCTGGGATTACGGCCCGCTCGGAGCCGAACTGAAACGCAATATTCGAGATTCCTGGTGGAAAAACGTTGTTGAATCCCGCGAAAACGTCGTTGGCCTTGATGCCTCAATAATCATGCACCCTAAAGTATGGGAAGCTTCCGGACATGTTGGCGGTTTCTCCGACCCTATGGTTGACTGCAAATCCTGCAAAAAACGTTATAAAGCCGATTCGTTATGTGAAGAGCAGGATTCAGAGCTCGTAAAGACAGACAACGGATACCAACTTCCTGAAGGCATAAAATGCCCATCCTGCGGGTCAAGAGAGCTTACAGAACCACGCTCTTTCGATCTTATGTTCAAAACTTTTGTAGGGCCGGTTGAAGACGACTCCTCAACTGCATACCTTCGGCCTGAAACAGCCCAGGGTATTTTCGTGCAATTCTCAAACGTGCTTTCAACAGCACGGCAGAAAGTCCCTTTTGGAATAGCCCAGATAGGAAAAGCTTTCAGAAATGAAATCAATCCGCGCAATTATACATTCCGTTCCCGCGAATTTGAACAGATGGAACTGGAGTTTTTTGTTAAACCCGGAACTGACCAGGAATGGCATAATTACTGGGTCGAAGAACGAATAAAATGGTATCAATCAATAGGGCTTCCGCTGGAAAGTCTTCATAAATATGTGTATAAGAAAGATGAACTCGCCCATTATGCATCCGCATGTGTAGACATTATGTATGATTTTCCGTTCGGCACTCAGGAGCTGGAAGGAATTGCCGCCCGTGGCAATTTTGATCTCAGCCGACACCAGGAATTCAGCGGAAAGTCCATGGAATATTTCGATCAGGAAACCAACGAGAAGTACATTCCGCATGTCGTGGAGCCGTCAGCCGGGGTTGACAGAATAGCCTTGGCATTGATCTGCAATGCATATCGCGAAGAATGGGTGGCTAAAGCCAGGAGTCAGAATGAGATTATCGTGGCCGAACCCGGCAAAAAACCGCCAGAAGGTTATGAGGCAAGGACCGTCATGCGCTTTGCTCACAAAATAGCGCCCGTTAAAATCGCTGTATTCCCTCTATTGAAAAACAAACCCGAACTGGTCAAAAAAGCACGCAGTGTTTTTGAAACACTGCAGAAATGGTGGCCCTGTGTCTGGGACCAGGTCGGTGCTATCGGCCGACGTTATAGACGCCAGGATGAAATAGGTACCCCTTACTGTATCACCGTTGACTTTGACACCCTTGAAGACAACACCGTAACACTGCGTGATCGCGACACTATGCGGCAGGAACGTATCAAAATCGATAAACTGCCTGAAAAACTACACGACTCGTTCATATAGACATACCATGAGCAAAGAAGATGATCTAGGTTTCGCCAGGGTTGACACTGATCGCCAGAGACGGCGCGGCATGCCGGAAGTAATATACTGTCCGGGAAAAACCAATAAGCAGATTGTCAAAATCATGCAAAGCCTCAAAAAGGCTAACCAAAACATCTTCGCCACAAGAGCAACCCTGGATCAGTTCGCCGCCGTTAAGAAAGAAATCCCTGAAGCTGTTTATCACGAAACTGCCAGTGCTATTACCGCGGATGTAACCGAACCTCCTGAACCCACAGGCATGGTTGCGATTGTTTGCGCAGGCACTTCCGACATATCTGTTGCCGAAGAAGCCGCATTAACTGCTGAACGCATGGGGGCAAAAGTGGAACGTATCTATGATGTAGGCGTGGCAGGCCTGCATAGAATAGTCAAACATGTTGATCTCCTGAAATCAGCACGGGCTGTTGTTGTGGTTGCAGGCATGGAAGGCGCTTTACCCTCTGTTGTCGGCGGCCTTATCGACAAACCAATTATTGCGGTTCCTACAAGCGTAGGATACGGGACCAGCATGAAAGGCCTGGCCGCGCTGCTGGCCATGCTCAACTCATGCGTGCCAGGCATTTCAGTGGTCAATATAGATAACGGCTTCGGCGCAGGTGTCGCAGCAGCAATGATAAACCGAACTGGAGAAGATTTTAGACAGGATTAACCCCGCACCAGAGCAAGCATGGTGCGGGGCAGGCGGATGAAATGAAGGTTTTACGATTTGACAGTGTGGGCGGCGCAAGCGGCGACATGATCCTGGCGTCGTTTATTGATCTGGGCATCAACGCCAAAACTCTACAGGAAAAGCTTTATTCGTTATCCATTGAAAAATTTGATTTACAGATAACACCTTTTGCTGAGCACGATTTCAACGGGACCCAGGTCTCTGTAAACGTTCCTGAATCAGACAATCTTTCTCGCCGCACACTTAAAGATATACGCAAACTTATTGAAGAGAGTGACCTTTCTCAAACCGTCAAGACCATGGCTATCGACATCTTCGAGAGACTAGCTGAAGCTGAAGCAAAGGTTCACAACACCACTCCCGACAAGATTCACTTTCATGAAGTTGGGGCGATTGACTCAATTGTGGATATTGTCGGCTGCTGCATAGCTCTTGAAATGCTGGAAGTCGACAAAACAGAAGCCGGCCCTCTACCAATAGGAAAAGGAACCACAAAATGCGCGCATGGCGTTCTGCCTTTGCCGGTTCCCGCTACCGCCAAATTATTGAAGGGTCACCCGATTGAACAAACTGATGAACCCTTTGAGCTGGTAACACCAACGGGAGCGGCTGTTCTCATGACATGGACAAACAAAACTTCAGCCTTCAGCCTTCAGCCTTCAGTCCTCAGCAGAACCGGTTATGGTTTCGGACATCGTAAGCTTAATAATCGCCCGAACATGCTAAGGGCCATGATTCTGGAAACTGAACTCAGGTCTCCCTCCGTCGCCAAGGCTATGGCGGGCAGGCAGGTTTCATCCCTCAGCCCTCTAGCCTGTCTTATTTTGGAGTGCAACATAGACGATACAATACCGGAACTGATAGGTTCCTTATCCAGTAAGCTTATCAAAAAAGGCGCATTGGATGTCTTTACATCACCTGTCCAGATGAAGAAACAGCGGCCAGGCACATTGCTCACAGTACTTTGTAAACCCGAAGACAGAGAAACCTTTATTGATATGATTTTTTCCGAAAGCACGACTTTCGGCATACGCGAATACACAACTCATCGTACAATTCTTGAACGGCGCCATGAAGAAGTCGAGACACCTTACGGCAAGGTGCGTATAAAGATAGGCTCATGGAAAGGCAAAGACATTACCCACGCCCCTGAACATGACGACTGCGTCAAATGTGCGGAAAAGCACGGCGTTTCAGTAAGAAAGGTATACGAATCAGCACATGTATAAAAAAACATTTTACATATTATTTTTTGCATTGTTAGCAACACTCAGCGTATACGCGGAATCGTGGAAGTTTATTGTTGCCGGCGACACCAGAGGCCCTTCTAAATCAAACCAAATAAATACTGAAATAGCATCTGAAATTGCAGCGGCTATAGTAGAAGAGAAGCCGGATCTTGCATTCTTTGCAGGCGACTTGATTTTTGGCAAACCCGCCAAACCGTCACATTTCCAATCATGGACCAATATATTTGCCCCCGCATATAAGGCAGGAATCCCTATTTATCCGCTTAGAGGCAATCACGATCTGGGCAAAGGATGGAAAGAAACATTTGGGAAACAAATACCCGACAATGGACCTGAAAATCAATTGGATCTGACTTTTTCAGTAACAAACAAGAATGCTCTGTTTATTTGCATAGATCAATATTCCCATAACAAGAAACAGGCAGGAATAAATCATTCATGGCTGGAATCAGAATTGAAGAACAAGAAAAAAACACATATTTTCGTACTGGCCCATGAACCGTTATTCGGCATTACCGGCAGAAATTTAATGCAAAAGGAACCATTGGAAAGAGATCGCTTCTTGCGAGTCATGATAGACGCCGGAGTCAAAGCATATTTCTGCGGTCATGATCACACTTTTAATCATGTGATAATAATCGACAAAAACGATCCAGCCAAAATCCTGCACCAAGTTATATCAGGCGCCAGCGGCGCGCCTCTGCATTCGAATAAAGACTTAACGGGTCGCAAAGAATTGAACTGGGACATTGTTACAAAGCATTCAGAAAAGCAATTCGGATATGCAGTTATAGAGATTAAAGATTCAAAAGCCACTCTGACATGGAAGCACAGAGAATCGGCCGGTGTATATAAACCTTTCTGCTCTTTTACGCTGGATTAATGCCCGCGCATATAGCCTCCACACATCAATCATCCAGCATTTAAGTGTTCACTACATGCATCAATTCACGCACACCATAACGCTGAGATTGACGATCGTTAGTTTTAACGTTATGGTAAAGATATGGATTTCAGAAGATTCCATAATCCGAATATATGCTTCCCTATCATCCGCAGGCGTTTAGGAGAAGAACTTCTCGATTTTGTTGTTTGGTATCTGGAAGTCTGCGCAACACGGGGAAGATCCTTAACATGGAATCAAAGCTTCCCGAATAGAAACGCTTACAATCAAGCTCTGTATCGTCTCAGAAAAGCAGGATTAGTAGTATATAAACGACGTTCCGATGGAAAAGTATTTCTCAGTCTGACTCAAGCCGGCAACGATTCTCTCCCTAACATCTGCAAACCAGAACAGTTCTGGAGAAAGAAGTGGAACGGGATATGGTACATCCTTGTCTATGATATTCCTGAAAAACACAGGGACTACCGAGATACGCTCAGAAGATTCCTGAACCATGTGCGCATGGGATGTCTCCAGCGAAGTGTATATGTAACGCCAAGAGATATTCGTCCCGAATATGCTGATTTAATGGAGTCAGCTAAAATAGGCAAATACGCTTTTTTGTTCGAATCTCAAACTGTTCTCGGACAAAGCCCAATGGACATAGTCGAGTCGGCATGGGATTTTGGAAAACTCAATGAAGCACAGCAATGGTACTGTGATGTATACACAGACAATCTCGAAAAGGTTTTGTTAGGAAAATTGTCGACACAATCTCTTCAGAATCTTGCCAGGGAAGAAATGTCAGCATATGTAACAGTCATGCATGATGATCCTCTGTTGCCTAAAGAGCTACTGCCTCGTAATTATTGCGGCGGAGCGGTTTGGGGCTTGCATAAGAAAATCGTAAAAGAAATAGGCAGGAGATTATAGCAAATCAAGCCCAAACTCACACCACAACCATAACGCTGAAACTCACGATCGTTAATCTGGACGTTATGCCTGATTTAAGCTCACAAATTCAAATATCTTTTTGATCTCTTCTATATCCTTGTCTTCAAGCAATATCCGCGCCGCCTGCGCGTTGCTTTTTGCCTGTTCGCCGTTGCGTGCGCCTGCTATGGCTGACGTTATGCCGGGCTGAGAAAATACCCATGCTAACGCAATCTGACCAAGTGTCGCGTTATACTTTTCAGCAACAGGTCTTATTTTATTCAAAGCCGTAATAGCGTTCTGCCTGTTTTCAGGTTTAAACCACGGTTTGTCATTACGTAAATCACCATCCGGAAATTCCTGATCAACAGTGATCTTTCCTGTAAGCAATCCATTCTCCATCGGGCTATACGCTATAATCCCAATATCATTTTCAATACAAAACGGTAATATTTCGTCTTCTATATCGCGCGTGAGCAGGCTGTATTTAGGCTGATCAGATGCTATGACACCGTATTTCAGACACTCTTCCATTTGGTCAGCGGTAAAATTACTTACCCCATACTCCCTGATCTTGCCTTTATCCTGCAGGGTAATCAAAGCGTCTATAGTTTCTTCGACAGGTGTGTTCGGATCAGGCCAATGACACTGATAAATATCTATTACGTCAATTCCAAGGCGCTTGAGACTGTCATCACATTCCTGAAAAACAGATTCTTTACGAAGGCAGCGGCATAAAGATACAGGATTCCCGTCATTATCAAATGTATCAAAATGTTTCTCAGCCCCCGGCCGATCATCCCATACGATTCCGCATTTTGTGGCTATTAAAACTTTGTCGCGGTGGCCTTGTATTGCCTGCCCCACTACTTCTTCACTAAAACCAAACCCGTATACAGGTGCCGTATCAATCAAGTTAATCCCGGCATCAATAGAAGCCCGCACCGTATCTTCCGGCCTGTTCTTTTCCTTTCCGCCCCATCTCCAGCCGCCAAGCGCCCATGCACCCAACGCCACAGGTGATACATTCAAGTCGGATTTTCCAAGTCGCCTAAGCTTCGTTTTATTTACGAAATCTATAATTTTCTTTGATTTCCTTTTCCGATAATGCACGGCTATAGATTTTTACCTCATCAAGTTTCGCGGAGAGTCGAGTTGATGTCCCTCTTGATGTATCTTTTGATGTTGAAGGCCACCAATGCCTGCCTAATGCCGCATTAGTTAAAGAAAGCTCCGGTTTCACATCATTTTTCTCTCCAACAAGAAGAGCATTTTTATATGCCTTCATAACTCCATCTTCATATGTCATACAATAAAACACGTAACGTTCCCGATCTTTACGATCAGGCTTAATAAGAATAGAGTTTGCCTTCTCACCTACCCTGAAAACAGTATCGTTGTTCGGGTAATCCTGGACAAATATTGTAATTCCCTTTCCCTCTCCACCTTGACCAAAAGCTATCAAAGATTCGCCAAGCCCGGAACTATAAGTTTGAGACCAAAGAGTGATAGAGAATGATGTCATGGACGTAAAGTCAAGAGAAGGCATTATAACATGATCACCGGAGGCGCCGAATCTATCCACCGCACCTCTCAGATTCAAACCATTGCCAGACACACCACTAGCATATTCAGCGCCATTCTTCAGCAAGCCATGGTTGCCATTCCCGCTCTCATCAACTACTTTCTTCCCATTTTTTCTGTTAAACGAGTAATGAAGAATTAACTCTTTTGACTTGGACAACTTTGGCTTCGGTTTCGGCTCTTTTTTTACCGCGATAAGTCTGGACTTAGCCTCTGCGGCTTTCCTGTCTGCATATGCCTTCAAAAGCTCTCGCGCTTTCTTTACTTCCTCCAGAGACACAACTCGCTCCATTTCCATTTTGATTTCCAGTGCCTGTTCAATTTTACCAGCTCTGGTAAACTCCTTTTTCATAGGCTCAAGTTTGGACTGGTACTTGTCCACGAGAGCTGCCAGTTCCTGTGCCCGTTTCAGTTTCTGCTTTTCTTTATATTCCCGATATTTTTCCTGCAAACTTTTAAGCTCTAACGGTTTATTAACAATATCTTCTTCGGGAATTTCCTTTTCGGACGTAAAACGTTCTTTCTCTTTCCGCACAATCTGCCAGCCGTCCAGGTCGCCTGTCTTCTGCTTTTTATCCTGTAATATCTCCAGTGCTTTTATGTATTTTTCTGAGCATGATAAAATATCCGCCAAATAATTGGCCTCTATCTTTTCAACCTGTTCCTTAAAAGCAGCCTTATACCGTTTCAATTCAGCGGCACAGCTGATTGAAACACTAACGACTGCATGCAAAAACAGCATTAACAATATAAGACACGATGTTTTTTTCATTAGATATCATCCCCTAGAACAGACTAGATGCTAGACATTTGAGCCACGCCAGTTAAGTTTCTGGCGTAGAACAGAAAAGTAGCTGTAACCCGGTAAATGTATAAAACGCACATCTCTGTCACTGCGTCTGATTTTAACAGAATCAGATTGCATCAACGGCTGTCCAACCTGACCGTCTACAGATAAAAGAAGATCGCCGGCGCTTTCGGATATTATTATTGAAATCTCACTATTGTCGGGTATAACCAGCGGACGTGAACTCAAAGTGTGAGGACATATAAGACTGACAACGAAAGCACTTGTTTCCGGCGTTAAAATCGGACCTCCCGCCGACAGTGAATGTCCCGTACTACCTGTTGGAGTAGAAACCACCACCCCGTCACAAACATAAGAAGTGACCTTATCTTTGCCTATTGACACATCAAGAGAGACAACGCGTGAAGAAGGTCCGCGACTAATAACGATATCGTTTAACGCCCTGTAACGAACTATCTCACATCCATCACGAACAACCACACCTTCCGCCAATGTCCTGTTACTCATAGTAAAATCATCGTTAGCAAGACTTTGCAGCGCCCGTTCCAAATCTTCCTCGGCAACACTTGTCATAAAACCCAATCCGCCAATGTTGACTCCTATAACGGGTTTATCCCTTCCATCCAGCTCGCGAACCGCGCGAAGCATAGTACCGTCTCCGCCGAGCGCCATTACCGCGTCAATATTATCGAGCATCTCTTCTTTCGGCACGACATTATTCATGCCAAGCAATTTCGCCGCTGCTTCACCGGCAAAAAGCTCCAGTCCCAAACCCTGTGCCTTTTCAAAAAGACATTTTAAAACTTCATGCGCTCGTTCTTTACCGCAATTCGCTATTACGCCTATCTTTTTCATTTTCCTCTCACCCGTCCCTCTGCGTTCTCCGCGAGAGACTCTTTCTTCCATAGAGCCAGAAATTCCACATTACCTGCCGGTCCTTTCAGCGGCGATTCATAAACTTCCAGCCATTCAAGCCCAAGTCTTTCAACTCCAAATTGTTTTACTTTATCAATGACCTGCTGGCGAATCTCAGGGTCACGAACTACTCCGCCTTTTTCTACCTGCTTTCGACCGGCTTCAAACTGCGGTTTTATCAAAGTAACAATATGAGCATTCTCAGACAAGACCTGTATAACAGCAGGCAGTATTTTCGTCAATGAGATGAATGACACATCTATTACGCAGAAAAACGGTTTTTCAGGCAAATCGTCCGGTTTTAAGTACCGCGCATTAATATTCTCCATAACTATAACACGCGGATCATTCCTTAGCTTCCAATGAAGCTGACCTTTGCCAACATCTACAGCGTATACCTTTGAAGCTCCATGCTGAAGCAGGCAATCGGTAAAGCCGCCTGTTGAAGACCCAATATCGAGACATGTTTTATCGTGAACATCCAGTTCGAATGCATCAAAAGCCGCTTCCAATTTTTCGCCGCCGCGGCCAACAAATCTTTGTTTTTCTTTAATTTCAATATCAACCGTATTGTCATGTTTATGGCCGGGCTTGTCCGCCACTTGCCCGTTCACAAAAACCTGGCCCGCCCTGATCAGCCGCTGAGCCTGTTCCCGACTCTCGACTAAGCCGCGTTCAGCAACCAGGACATCTAGACGGTCTTTTGACATGGGTAATTTTTTTCTTCGAAGATATCGGCGGCTATCTTATCTGCTGTAAGTCCGTATTCTTCCATAAGATCAGCAGAGTTTCCATGCGGAACAAATTCATTCGGCCAGCCGAATTTGAGTACTCGTCCTTTAAAATTCTTTTTGTTTAAGAATTCTTCCACGCCTGTTCCAAATCCACCCGATACAACACCATTCTCCATTGTAACAATAACATCTGATTCTCCAACATGCTTGCTAAGCAGCGTTTCATCGAGCGGAGAAACAAATCTGGCATTAACAACACCTGTTCTTACGTTCTTCTTTTCTAACAGTTCAGCTGTTTTTTCTGCTACCGGCACCATATCGCCCAACGCCCAGATCCATACGATTGCGGATTGCGGACCACGCCTCGGCGTAGCAAGTTGCGGACTTGTCCCGCTCCGCGGGATCGCGGATTCAGATGATTTTTTTTCACTTGGATGTTTGAGGTTCACTTCCTTTACTACTTCTGCCTTGCCTATCTCCAGTTCCTTGAATTCGTCAGGTATAGACGTGCCCGACCCGTTTCCGCGCGGATATCTTATTACGACAGGCTTGCCAAGTCTGGTTGCTGTAAAAAGCATATTTGCCAGCTCGGCTTCGTCCCTTGGCTGCATTATTACCAGTCCGGGGATCGGCCTAAGAAGAGAAATATCAAAAATACCATGATGTGTTGGGCCGTCGTCGCCCACTACTCCTGCCCTGTCCAGGCAGATTACGACCGGCAGATTCTGCAGGCATACATCATGAATTATACAGTCCACTGCACGTTGCGAGAAAGTTGAATATACTGCGAAAACCGGCAAGAGCCCTTCTGATGCCAAACCTGCGGCAAATACCACCGCATGTTCTTCAGAAATCCCGACATCAAAAAATCTGCCCGGAAATTCTTCAGCAAACCGGGACAATCCCGTCCCTGACGACATGGCGGCGGTAATAGCCACAATCTTGTTATTATCTTCAGCGAGACGTTCAAGGACTGTGCCAAAAATACTTGAATACGAAGGTGATTTTCCCTTTGAAAGCGGTTCTCCGGTGGCAATCTCGAAAGGCGGTGTTCCATGCCACTTCTCAGGATGCTGTTCAGCCAATTTATAGCCTTTCCCTTTTTTAGTAGACACGTGAACAAGAATCGGCCTGTCGGAATTTCTGGCTATGGTCAACGCATCAAGTAAGGCATGTGTATTATGACCATCTATAGGTCCCACATACCGCAACCCGAATTCTTCAAAAAGCACATTGGGCAGAAAAAGACTTTTTATCGCTTCTTCAATCCGATAATACGCGGATCGTAACCATCCCATCTTCATTTTACGAGCTGCAATCTCAATCAGCCGTTTACGTCTGTTGTAACTCGGACTGGCCAGAAGCCGGCCCAGATAGCGCGAGAAAGCACCCACGTTCCCGGAAATAGACATTTCGTTATCGTTGAGTAAAACAATAAAACGTTTTGTAGCGCCTGCAACATTGTTCAAGGCCTCAAAAGAAATACCGCAACCGGCAGAACCGTCACCAAGCACTGTTACAATATGTTCTTTCCCTTTTCGCTGATCCCGCGCCACTGCCATGCCGAGAGCAGCTGATAATGCCGTTCCAGAATGACCAGCGCCAAAAGCATCATATTTGCTTTCTTTCCGGTGAAGAAAACCCGAAATTCCGTTCCGTTGACGCAAAGTATTAAACTGGTCTTTGCGATCTGTAAGGATCTTGTATGCATAAGCCTGATGACTCACGTCCCAGATAATCTTATCGTCAGGCGGATTAAAAATTTTAAGTAATCCGATAGTCAGCTCCACTACACCAAGATTTGCGGCAAGATGCCCGCCGTTCTTACTGACAGTATCTATAATTAACGACCTGACCTCACCCGCCAATTGATCCAGATCTTCATTTTCAAGAGTCTTTAGATCCGCCGGCGAATTAACTTTATCCAGTATTCTGCTCATTTTTCAACATTTGCCGATTGTACTGATTTGATTACCCGTTAGCTCGTAAAAGTCTACCCCAATCAACCTCTCTCATCTTGGCTTCTTAGTCTTGGATCAAGCGCATCACGTAAAATATCTCCAAAAAGATTGAACGCAAGAACCACAAGAAATATTGCTATTGTCGTAAATCCCAGTTCCCACCATACTCCGTGCCACAGACGAAATCTAGCGTTATTAATCATAATACCCCATGATGGTTCCCCCTGCACCCCGATTCCAAGATAACTCATTATCACTTCTATTGATATGGCAGCAGGAAATCGTAGAGAGAAATTAATAATTATCAGGTGCATGATATTAGGGAGTATATGACGAAACATAATCCTGAAATGACCCAATCCAAGTGCGCGCGCCGCTTTCACGTAAGTAAACTCTTTGTGCTTAAGGGTTTCTGCTCTTACAAGACGGCATAGATAAACCCATGTCGTAAGACCTATCCCCAGATAAACACCCAGCAGACCCTTCCCTACAACCATAGAAACTGACAGAATAAAAAGAAGAGACGGCATGCACGCAAATGTGGAATACATCCACACAATAATGTCATCGACTTTCCCTCCAAAATAACCCGCAAGGCACCCAAATATAACCCCTATTGGTATCGCGATCAGTGAAGTAACAATACCTACCTGGAATGCTATTCTGCATCCCTGAATCAAGCGCAAGGCAACATCACGGCCGAGTCCGTCGGTACCCATCAGATGTTTAAAACTCGGTTTCTGATACCTGATTTCGAGGTTTTGTCGCTGATAGGGAGCGACCCGGCCAGTCACGGACTCAGCCCTCAATATTTTGACAAAGACCTTTTTTACCGGCTCCAGAAATCGGGGCGTCTCCTTATCAATAATATTATAGCGCCAGTATACTACTGTTCCATAACAGGATGTAATCGTAAACAGTATGATGACCCACAGGCACAGCGTGGCAACCTTGTTCCCTCTGATCCGACTCCACGCATCACCCCATAAACTTTTTCCCGTTATTTTCCTGTCCTCAACCATCCGAGCTACAGCCTTCCGTTTATCATTTATTTTAGCCTTACTCTTGGATCTACAACTGCATAGCAGATATCTGTAAGCAGATTTGCTATCACATAAATCATTGCGTAAATAAAAACCACCGCGCGAATAACATCAAAATCCGAACTGTTTATTGCGTTGATCGATATTGTACCAAGGCCGGGGATACCAAAAAACGTTTCGAGCAAAAGACTTCCTGTAACCAGGAAAGGAAGCGCTATAACAACACTGGTAAGGATCGGCACCATTGCATTCATAAGAACATGCCTGAACAAAACCCCTGTCTTGCTTACGCCTTTGGCAAACGCTGTTCTGACATAATCACGGTACATTTCGTCAAGCATTACAGTTCTATAGAATCTCAGATTGGAGCCAAGCCCGCTCATGACCCCTATAAAACATGGCAAAACCAGATAACGCCATGATTCAAATCCCCATATCGGAAACCATTTCAGGTTGTAGCCGATGATATGCTGTCCCGCTATAATCCAGACCAGATAATTAACACTCATGAGAACAACTGAAAACACTACAAAGAATCGGTCAATAAAGGTGTTCCTGAAAAAAGCGCAAACAAGAGAAAGCGATATGGCCATAACCAAACTGCAAACGAACATTGGCACCGTTAAAGCAAGAGAAGGTAACGCGCCCTGTTTGAGCATAGATGATATTTTCTGATTTGTCTCAACTGATGTACCGAAATCGAGTGTGAAAATCTGCCCAAGAAAGAAACACAATTGAGAATCAAAAAAATGCCGAACCCGTTTTTCAATTTTTATATAGCCGATTTCCAGAATGCCGTTTTTTACAACAAATCTGCTTTTCAATGCTGTCGTGTCTTCTTCTGTTTCAAAAGCCACTTTGAGCCTGCGCCATGATTGTGTGCTTTTGAGATCGACATTTTTCAGTGGTTTTCCCTTTTCGCTGACAACAAAAGAGCCAGCCCCCTGATCTTGAAAGCGATATTTTACAATCCATCTGTATTTCTTATTGGCATAAAGATCAAAAGCGAGCGGAATCTCGTAATCTGCCCCGGCAGGCAGCAGAATCCGTCCGGACGGCTTGTTAGTATAGGTTACCCCATCAGTCCGGCTCCACACACCAGGTCCAGTACCGAAATCAGACTCCGTATATGCCCGTGTAGCGCCCCATAGTCCCCAGAAAAGGGGTTTATCATATCCTCTTTGAACCTCATATTCCTCCAGAGATTTAGATGTCGCCTGTTTCCCGAGTTTAGATAACGCGATTGAACCACCCGCGACATTGAAGAGAAGAAAAGTTATCAGTATGACCCCAAAAATAATCGGGATCATATACAATATTCTTCTTATAATGTATCGGATCATTATTACTTACTTTTTCCAGTGTGTTTTACCAAAGATCTTTCGCCAATCTCCTCTGGCCTTCTGGTCAATTCTACGATATTTACCCATTCCGTATGGGAAATCATGCCCTTTGAAATTACCCAGCCAATGATGATACGGCGCGTAATCGACTTGATGATGCATAAAAATCCAAGGACAATCCTCAATGATAATATCTGCCATTTGCTTATAAAGCTCTGTCCTTTCCGGAGAATTCGACATCACGCGAATTTTTTCGTAAATACGATCAAATTCAGAATTCTTGTAGTTGCTGTGATTAGGGCCGGGAGACTCATTATCTCCGTAGAAAAGCTGAAGGAAATTTTCCGCGTCAGGATAGTCGGCTATCCATCCTAATCTGTATAATTGACATTGGCGTCGTTCCATCTTTCTCAGGAATGTCGGCCAATTATTATAAACCGGTTCAAGTATCACACCTATTTCTCGCATAAAAGCACCCGTTAACTCTGTAGATTCACGAGTCTGAGGATCCGCACTTCCTAATTCGATTTTCAATTGAAGCCTTTTTCCTGTTTTCGAACTGATACCATCAGGATAACCGGCTTCCGCCAGAAGCTTGCGGGCTTTCTCTAAATCAAACGGATAAGGGGTTGGTTTTTCTTCGTATCCCGCCACACTTGGCGGAATCGGCCCCTTGGCGCGAACAGCCCTGTCATTCCAGAAACTAACCCATGCTTCAGAATTGAATGTGCAGGATAAAGCCTGACGGAGTTTTTTCTTCCTGTTCTCGCCGGGAGCATCATGGCCTACAACAGGATCATCCATATTGAAACCAATATAAAAAACGTCTAAGGCCGGTGCTGTAAATAACTGCACGTTTTTTTCTCTGAGACTCTTTGCCAATTCTCCTTCGGCTATAACAACGTCAAAATTGTCCCGTGATATATAGCCCATTGCATCAAGTTCACCTGCCACAAACTTCAGCCACTCCGTAGACTGATCATCAATTACATATCGTACCAGGTGATCCACAAATGGAATTGGTTTGCCGGCATCCTTAAGAAGTCCCTTTTCCGCGTCACCCGGCGCTCCTTCGTCAGGATACAGCTCTACACGTCCGGTTTCCGCCCACTTGGGATTACGTTCAAATTCGATGCGATAGTTTTTCCACCACGACTTAAGAACATAAGGACCGGTTCCTGCCGGATGATTAACAAAGTCATCACCGTAATATTCAACAGCTTCACGCGGCACGGCATACGCGTAATGCATGGTAAGAATCCACAAAAGCTGAGGATAAGGACGCTTCAGTTTGATCTGAAACGTATAACGATCAATTGCTTTCAGCCCTTCCACTTCCGTATCATAATCAATAGAATCCTCTCTTCCTGAAGCAGAACGAAACTCATCAAGTCCTGTAATCCGGTCATTATACGCCCAGTATCCTGTGGATTCATTTTTAAGATCCGCAACTCTTTTTATCGAATAAACGAAGTCTTCTGCAATCAGTTCCCTTCCTTTACCACCAGTCTCCGTAAAACAGAGGTCATCCTGGAAGTATATTCCTTTACGCAACTTAAAAGTATAAATTAAACCGTCTTTAGAAATTTCGGGTAGGGATTCAGCAAGACACGGTTCAACCCGGTACGGTCTTACCAGATACGAATATTGAACCAGTCCCTCATATATTCTGGCGATGGCAAGTGCTGAGGCAACATCTCCGGCTTTTATTGGATCAAATCCTCGAATGCGGGTCGTTCTGGCATATGAAACTATTTTGTCCGATTTTTCATTGTCCAGCTTGCCGTCACCACAACCTCCCAAAAGGCAAACCAGAGCAATAACGCCAAAGAATTGAAGAACATAAAGGCGGGGCAGAAAAACAGAAACATTGCCAATAATTTTCATCCTATATCCAGCATTTGAAATTTGGCAGCTGCCGAATATAGGTTCATTATTCAGCAGTTTTATCTTCAGTTTCGGGGCCTAAAACAGGCTCAGCATCTGCATCTCCTGCAGGTATCTCTATAGGCTGAACCTCGCTACCGACATCCGGTAGAATTGGCTGTACAACACCACCAGATCCTGGAGGAACCTGCCCAGGCTGCTGAACCGGCTGAGAAGAGGGAGGCGGTGTAGTTACAGCTCCATCCATAACAGACCCGGTTTTTTTCCCGCCTGAAGACCCGAGCAAAGCTAGAATTGTGGTATTAAGAAGAAAAATGACAGCCAGTATTACAGTTGCTTTTGTAAGTACATTCCCTGCCTGCGCTCCAAACAACGACTCACCCATTCCGGCGCCAAGCGCCAGACCGGCACCCTGACTCTTGGATTTCTGGAGAAGCACAACACCTATAAGCAATAAGCAGGTAATAACCTCAACCATCAAAAGAAAAATTTTTAAAACTGCCATTATATATCCTTACAATTTCTTATTCGTTTAACCATCAACCATTTCCGCCACACGTTCGCCCAAGGCGAACTGGCGGATCAGCCTGCGGCTGAAACCATTCTTTATTTTATTGCCGCCTGTATAATCTCTACAAAAGAACGCGCATCCAAAGCTGCCCCGCCAATAAGCCCGCCATCAATATCCGGCTGAGAAAAAAGTTCTACCGCATTTGAAGGTTTCACACTGCCGCCATACTGAATACGCACCGAATCGGCAGTATCTTTATCCGACATCCCTGCCAGGACTCCGCGAATACACGCATGCATCTCCTGGGCCTGTTCCGGAGAGGCCGTCTTACCAGTACCAATAGCCCATACCGGCTCATATGCAACAATTATTTTCTCAAGCTGATCAGTGAGATCCGCAAGACTGGCTTCTATCTGTGTTTTGACTATTTCCTGCTGTTGTCCTGCTTCACGTTCTTTTAAAGTTTCACCCACACACATAATGGGCAGAATATTACCTTCAAGCGCAGCTTTAACTTTGTGATTAACAATCTTGTCCGTTTCATGAAAATACGCGCGGCGCTCGCTATGTCCCAAGATTACATAATGGCAATACAAATCACGCAGCATACCAGCAGAAATCTCACCGGTATAAGCCCCATCGCTTTCCCAATGCATATTCTGCGCGCCAAGTTTTATATGAGTATCAGACAGCTGTCCCCCCACTGCTTTGAGCGCGGTAAAAGGAGGACACAAAACTATGTCTACTTCACGACAATCGGCCAGTTCCCGATTTACATCAGAGGCAAGACTCTCAGCTTCGGCAATCCCTTTATTCATTTTCCAGTTACCGGCAACTATCTTCTTTCTAAATTTGCTCATATCTTCTCTTACCTTTGCTGTCTTCGCCCGCCTGCAACGCTGCGGGCAGGTTTTTCTTTATCTTGTTACTTATCGCTTAAGGCCGCAATTCCCGGCAATTCTTTTCCTTCCAGAAACTCCAGGCTCGCGCCACCACCAGTACTGATATGCGTCATCTTATTCGCTAAACCGCTTTTATTCACGGCACTCACACTGTCGCCGCCCCCAATTATACTGGCACAATCAGCTTTAGCAACAGCTTTTGTAATCTCCATAGTGCCAGCAGCAAACGGTTCCATTTCGAAACAACCCATCGGCCCGTTCCAGACTATTGTTTTGGCATTTGCGATCTCAGCGCAAAACATTTCCGTTGTTTTGGGACCGATATCCAATGCCATCCAGCCGTCTTCTATTTCTCTCTCACCAACAGTCTTTGATGCGGCATCCGCACTGAATTTGTCGGCTATAACATGATCTACAGGCAGCAATAATTTAACTCCAGCCTCTTCGATCCTGGCAATAGTCTCTTTAGCCAATTCCACTTTGTCATCTTCAACAAGAGAATTGCCGACGGGAAGACCTTTTGCTTTGTAAAAAGTATATACCATACCGCCGCCAATAAGGAAAGCGTCTACTTTGCTTACAAGATTTATCAAAACATCAATCTTGCCGCTGATTTTAGCGCCGCCTATTATCGCGATAAACGGTTTTTCAGGATTTGCCACGGCATTACCAAGATACTGAATCTCTTTTTCCAGCAAAAAACCGGCAACACAGTCCTGAAAATGCTTTGTCACAACTGCCATTGACGCGTGAGCCCTGTGCGCTGTTCCAAACGCGTCATTCACATAAACATTGCCCAGCTCGGCAAGCTGTGCGGCAAAAGCTTCTTGTGCTTCCGCCTCAACACCTTTGCCCTCTTCCTCGGGATGAAAACGGAGATTCTCAAGCAAAAGAACATCGCCTGCCTTCATTTTATCAGCCATGGCCTTGACTTCAGGTCCTATACAATCAGGAGCAAACGCCACTTCTTTTCCAAGCAATTCCGAAAGACGGTCGGCAGCCGGTTTAAGACTGAATTCGGGCTTAACCTTACCTTTAGGTCTGCCCAGATGACTCATAAGCACCAGTGAAGCGTTATGATCAAGAATATGCCTTATAGTCGGAAGTGCGGCTTGAATTCTGGTGTCATCACCAACTTTGCTTCCATCAAGCGGCACATTGAAATCAACGCGCATCAATACACGCTTTCCATTGAAATCAACATCGCGAATTGTCTTCTTATTCATTTTTGTTTGGCTCGGATATCTAGACAAGATTCACTGGATTCACAGGATAAAGAAGAACATGATCCCTTCTCAATCAGGCGGTTCCAACCACATGATTGAGAGTTTTTCATCCTGTTGATCTTGTCCTCGGACCCGTTGGTCCTATGGACCTAAGGGTTGATCCCGTCTAATTTCTTCTCTAATTTATTTTACGGAATCCATGTAATTAATCAGGTCTATTACCTTACACGAATAACCCCACTCATTATCATACCAGGAAACAACCTTAACGAAATTATCGCTAAGAGAAATTCCCGCCCCGGCGTCAAATACCGAAGTGCGTTCTTCTCCGATAAAATCGGAAGAAACAACCGCGTCTTCCGTATAGCCAAGCACACCTTTAAGCGCGCCTTCGGAAGCTTCTTTCATAGCTTTCTTGATGTTTTCGTATGAAGCCGGCTTATCCAGACGGCATGTTAAATCAACCACCGATACATCGGCTGTCGGAATACGAAATGCCATACCGGTAAGCTTTCCGTTCAATTCCGGAATAACCTTTCCTACCGCCTTTGCAGCGCCTGTGCTGGAAGGAATGATATTGTATGCCGCAGCACGGCCGCCGCGCCAATCCTTGCTTGATGGAGCGTCTGCCGTTTTCTGTGTAGCGGTAACAGCATGCACTGTTGTCATAAGACCCTCGACAATACCCCAGTTATCGTTCAGAACCTTAGCTATAGGAGCAAGGCAATTTGTTGTACATGATGCGTTAGAGACGATGTTCATATCGTTTGTGTATGACTCATTGTTAACACCCATAACAAACATCGGCGCATCCGCCGAGGGAGCGCTTATAACAACTTTCTTTGCGCCGCCCTTGATATGCGCTTCCGCCGTGTCCAGAGTCTTGAATATACCTGTAGATTCCACTACATATTCAGCACCGCATTCTGACCATGGAATCTTGGAAGGATCTTTTTCTGCGTAAACCGCAACTTCCTTGCCGTTAACAACAAGTTTACCGTCTTTACTTTCGACTGTACCCTTAAAACGGCCATGCACTGTGTCATATTTCAGCATATAGACCATGTAATCAGGATCAATGAAAGGATCATTAATACCAACAAACTCAATGTTATCATTATCCGCTCCAGCGCGAAGCACCAGTCTACCAATTCTGCCGAACCCATTTATACCTACTTTTACCGCCATGTTACACTACCTCCTTATTGTTTATTTTTTAACGCATACGAAATCCCGCGTAGACTATAATAAGAACCTTTGGGCAGTCAATACAGGAGTGTGAGGAATTTGCGTTGCAAAACCCTTCTAGCCCACCCGATGACATTGAACACCCAATATCCAGCAAGGAATGTCCAATTTCCAAGTGAAGATTCGGATAAAACACAAAAAACCCGTAAGAACAGATACTGTTTTTACGGGTTTCCTAACTATTCGGCAGCTGGTATTATTCGACTGCCAGAAGACTTTCTTTGACAAAAGGCTTGAACCGCATCTCGTCCACAAGACCACTCATGAAGCCCAGAGATTCTTTAACTTCCCCTATATTCTCAGTTAAAATACTGATTTTGTCTTCTTCACCTGTTTCTTCTCCAAGCTCCTTGATTTCGGGTTCAACCCAGCCTTTATAGGCTTCGCTGTCTGCGAGGTCTTTGATTCTCTTCATCGTGAGTATCATTTCTTCTTGCAAACTCGCGAACTCAACAACCCTGGGTATTTCTTTCAGGCTCTCGCGAGCCATAATCATAGAACGCCTGACATCTTCGAGTATAGCAAGAGACTTATCGACATTGCCTGACCCGAGTTCTGCTTTAAGAGTCTGTATTCCGCTTGCGGCACTGCTCGCCTCTGTTTTGGCTGTTTGCGCCTTTTTGACCGCATCAGCAGCGCTGCTTCCGGCAGAACTGATTTGATCTTCCATATCCGCCAGCTGGCCGAAGAAAGTGTTGGCGGAAGCGTTGTCTGATATTGTGCCAAGACTGTCCTCCATTCTGTCCAGAGCCGAGAGATCAACACCTGCCACCGTTGTTTTGACATCGCCCATGTCGTTTTTAATATCACTTACATCGGTTTTAACACCACTTAAATCAGTTTGAACGCCAGTAATACCGTCAAGAACCGGGGTCATATCCAGACTCGCTGCAGCGTTTGTAAGGTCGGGTATGATCGCGGTTATATTTGTTACCGCGGCTATATCATTCCAGGGGACGGTATTCAGCGTGTTGGAAACTGATGCTATATCGGTGATTATAGAATCAAGCGTGTTGGAAACATTGCCGAAGCTCTGAACAATATATGATATGTTAGTAACCTGCGACTCTATAGTATTGAGTTGAGTCACAAAAGCCGCGAGTGTATCCGGAACCTCATAAAAGCCCTCATGCACTACCTTCAGAATCATACTATCGCTTTCTCCGCCGGGATCAGAGCAAATAACGGTATATGCGTTTGTGCCCCAGTCAGCCACAAGATTACGTTCATATATTCCACTGATAATCTCTGTCATGTCCAACGGACCCGCGACCACACCCTGGGCCGCGTTGGAAACAGTGATAGTTGGCGCGGGCGCGGCGTAACCGCTTCTGGTCCGATACAGAATCATGTTAGTTGATCCGAACGAAACAACGGTCGGCCCCGGCAGAATACTGGCGGAAACAAATGCATCAACTTTATCCCAGATACTGGAAACATTGGCAGGCATATTAGACATAGGCCCGATAATATCGATCACATTGGTCATGGCATTTGTAACCGCACTCATATTGGGCAACAAGTCATTTGTTATCGCGTCGCTTACAATTCCGAGCATATTGGTCGCTATGTCCACCTTGCCATCAACACCTGCTATTGCTTGTGTGACCGCAGTCTGAGAAGCGGTGATAGCAGCTTGAATAGCCGCAACGGTTTCATCCGCTGCAGCCATACGGAGCTGGAAGGTCAAACCGGCGGAATAGTCTACTCCGGCAAATTCAATAGACACCTTTGCGAAGAACACATCTGTAGAATCCCAAGTGCCGACAGGCAGGCCCAGGTTGGTCTCGGTATTGCCGACATCCCAGACCTCCCAGAACACACCGTTCACATCGTAAGTATTGTTTACCAGTGACTCAACAAGCGTACCTGTATCATCATATATATCAATTGTACTTTGTGCCGGATTCTCCAGTATCCGGCCGGACCTTTCCAGCCATGAATGGACCGTAAACGACCTATTGGATACATCGAACGCGAAATTCGCCAGAACATGGTAATCCGGTTCGATTTGGGACCTGGTCATCCACACGTCATTTGTTCCTGCTGTCGCGGAATCCCAGCCCAACACCGCCTGGTCATGGAAAAATTCTCTGTACCATACAGTGTTCCATGTGCCGTACGGATAATATAAAGTTATCGGTGAAGTGAGATCTGAAGCGGACAAACCGGAACTATCAACAATACTGACATGATCCAGATGATTCGAATTTTCAGAATCAAACACTTGCCACATTACCCGGTAGTAATTGATTGGGAACGTGCCGTAATCATTATACGGGCCAGGCATATTGGTTGAGAACCTGTGGTCTACATAACTATGATCCTGCATACGGATCCAGCAGTTGGATTCCCATGCGTCCGGCACATCCCAATCATAGGAAAGAGGAACACCGTTCATCACCGTTATCGGGCCGTTAGTATTAATCAAGACCCAATTATTTGTTCCGGCGTTCGGATCAATTGAATAGAAGAAATCAGCGCCATTGGTCACACTCCCCCATGCAGTAAACTCTATTAAATAATCGGGTTTCAATGCGTAGACCGGGGTTGAAAAAGGAGTTATATCAAACTTAGCGGCAATATTAAAATTTGTTACCTGATCCCATATACTCGGATTATTACGATTTGTTACAGCTATTACTGCTGGCCCAAGCGGTTTATCAAAAGGTATGGGGCCCCAGTCGAAATAGAGATTACCTGCGACATTTGTCGGGAACGAGCCGTTGGCCAGTTCGATCTGAGTACTGTCAGCGTATGTAATAAGAACACTAAAATCATTTACCATTATACCGCCGGGTTTCCATTCAATCATATTTGTTTCAGTCGCCTTCCAATACGCGCCGTCTATGGGATTACGAATTCTAATTGACGGTGCAGGCACAATTTCGAACACTTCGGATTCATTGGTCAAACCGCCGCCCGTAACAGTAACTGTGACCTGATCACCTATTGAACTGTTTGTCATAGTCCAATCATAATTTGTTCCAGGAGTGCCTAGAATTATCTGGTTTGTATAAGGATAAGGCGGATTTGTCCCCGAGTAGACTGTAAATGAAAGATCATAATTTCCAAGTATGCCTACACTGGCCCACTCAATAGTATTGGTGAGGTCGGAAACCGCCCAGACATCATCACTGTTCGGACGAATAACCTTTATACCGTTCAGTGTAAATGCTTTTGACGTGTTTGAAACTGATCCGCTGACAATTCTTACATATCCGTTTGTTGACGGCATTCTGGTCAGATTAGTTGAATTCTCGATATTCCACGAGAAATTATTTATTATTCCATTACTGACAGCCAAGCCGCTGACAATTGGATGGCTCATGTCAAAATCAACCCCATCCGGCGAATAGTAGAGAGTCGCTGTATCGCCCGGATTCAGTCCGGCAGCTATAAAACTGATGGTCTCGGTAAAGCCATTTGTCCAATTTACTCCTTGAGCAGGGCTTATAATTTTTATACCCCTCAGCGTAAACGGCTCGGAAAGAGCAAGCACATCGGTATCCTGGGCCGGCTGGTATACGCGCATACGTATCACAGCGTTTGTCGTCGGATCAAGGTCAGGATCAACTGTCCAGCTCACTTCCTCAAGCTGAACCTCACCGTTATTAGTAAATCCAGCCGGGATAAATGGTCCCCCATTAATAGACACATCATTAGACATCTGCGCAGCGCCGGCCACAGCCGCATAATCCCACTGGACTACATATGTTGAACCCAAATCAATATTAGCACCTGCAGCAGGGGCTACAATTCTAACACCTCTTAAGATAAACGGCTCAGTAATAGATTGAATGGTTTCCGCAGGCACTACGGTATTATCTACTGCACTAACCCTTACTCTAGCATTATCTGAAGGTTTAAGTTGGCGTGAAATCTTCCAATTAGCCTTATTGGAACAGGTCCCGTCATCAAGATTGGAATCCTTGTTGCTGAATTGATCCGTCAATCCGGATTCATGCATAATAACACTGTCAAATGGCCCATTATCTGCTGAATATGCAAACTCTACGAAATTATCCCTCGTTCGCGCGGAATACCATTTTAACCCGTTTGTAGCACTGTCGCCCAAATTATTAACCAGGCCATTAGTTGGATAAATCATCTTAATACCGCGAACTGTGAAATTATTCTGCATTGTGCCGCTAAACGGCAAATTTGGCGGCCACTTATTGATTTGGGTAAGCTTGATTCTTGCGGTATCAGATGGGCGTCTAATTAAATCGGCTGCAAGACCACTTACTCCATAAACACCATCTTCACTATACACACCGTTAGTTACTGTTTCATAACTGACTCCTCCATCAAAAGAGATCGAAACATCTACGTCATTACCGTCATGACTGATCCATGTAATATCATGCGTGTTGGTCAACTGCCATGTAGAACCTATAGCAGGCGTAAGAACCTCGATGCCCGACATGCTGAACGGTCCGGCCTCGTCATTCAGATCCGTTTGCCCAACCGCTTCGACCCTGACGGTGACCGTGCCTGACGGCGGTCCGGGAATAACCCATGGATATTCATTTGTAAAATTGTCGCTGTTATCATTGTAATAGTCTGATTCAAGCACAACCCATGCATTAGAAACAGCATACATAATAGACACATTAGTGCCCGCGCCGCTGGCAGTCCATCGAATATTATTTGTCTCACCTATCACCCAATGACTGTGATTTGCCGGTACGCCGCCTACCGGCGCAACAATTGAAATATCGGCAATAGTGAATGGATCCGACACACCCCAGACTTTACCGGGATCACTTTCGGATGTTATTTTTATCAGCGCGTTTGTGGTCTCACCAGCTACTACAGCATTGAAGATATTATTTGTTCCCGGCTGACAAAACACATTAGACGACAGATTAGCCCAGGTTACGCCGTTATAGAAATCTACTATAACATTCGTGCCTGCACCTGCAGCAGCCCACTTGATATCAATAGCATTGCCGTTATTCACACCTTTATTAAGAAACGGATCCATAACGGCTATACCAGCCATCATGAAATTGGTATCTGAAAAGTCTCTCGGTGAAGATCCCCGCAGAGGACTAGAAAGTGCACTGGCTGTAACAGCCATCCTGGCTTTTTCAGAAACAAGTCTCCAATTATTCGATTTCGGTGTTAACCAACTATGCCAATCGTACAACATATTAGCGTTTGAACTGCTTATTCCCCCGATAACTCTTGTCCACGAATTTGAGCCTTCAGTTGTATGATCCTCACATATATCACCATCATAGCTGAACCATAAGGCAATTACGGGGGATCCTCCTGGAGGAGCATCCCACAAAACAGTGTTTGTATCGCCCAGATACCAGTGCTCCCCGCCATCCGGCTGTCTGAGATGGAAATCGATATCAATTAAAAAATCAGCATCCGACATATCGTGGATTGAATCATCCTGATCATCCCATATATTCACACGAAATGTCGTACCGGTACCCAGAGTCGTACTGATCAAAACATTGGCAACGCCTGTATCAAGCACATTGGTTGCCAGATTTGTTCTGAAATTGGATCCACTCTGATCATACAGATCAATAACAAGATTACTACTGCTCACAATCCCGGTGGAAGACCATGTAACATCATAACGTGTTCCGCTTACCCATTCCTCGCCGCCGTTCGGCGAAGTCACAATAATTCTTCCTTTCGAAGCTGTCAGGTCGACTTTATCGCATGCCATTTGAAAAGCCCCGTCCGAATGCTCAAAAAGCCTGAACAGGAAATTACCACCTGTTTTGGGATAAAGCTGGTCAAAAAACGACACGATATTAGTCTGGATTTCTCCTTTTGTGGAAGTTTCTATGCCGTATGCAGTATCAAATGCAAGAACACAAAGAGTCCACTGCACACCATTCCAGTGATACCAATTGGTACCGCCATCACCGGATATCTGATATTCAACTTTCGACGTTTTCCCTGTGTCACCGACATCATTTGAAACACTGTGTTCAAAACCCAATAGTCTGCCATCAAACAGGAACCCATTGGCCTCCGACGGCTCAACATACGGGTTAGAATTAGGAAAACTTGCAGCATACATATTTATGCCGCTCAATTTTGGACTCAATTTATAATCTTCACTGGCAAAATACACCTTGTATTGGGAATACCGCCCAAGCGGCAGATCGCCAATCATATCCTCGCCCGAAGACTCGGTAAAATACGTGGTATTGCTTTGACCGGGCCCCGTAAAATTAACACCCGGGAAATTAGTATCGTCAGATACTCTGCACTGAAATTTCAGTGTTACAACGCCCGCGCGATAATGATCAAGAATTTCTTCATTACCAAGCGCGCGATCATGCAGGGCAACTTCGTCAATCAATCCGTCAAGGTAGCCGGATGACTCACTGCTGTCACACCCTATAACCGCCTGACCTGCAGATCCAAGTACCCCGCCCAGGCCACTGGCGCTTACAGCCGCGATATCCCCGTCAACATAAAGTCTTAATCTTCCCGTATCATTATCATAGACTCCGGCAATATGGGTCCACTTGCCGATACGCACAGGCAGATATCCTGTAATTGTAGCACCAACGCCGCCTATCCAGAAATACGGTTTACCACTGCCATCGGTTCCAAGCGTATAACCGTTTCCACCGCCGCTCTTATCAAAAATGATCTTATTAGTCACAGCATCCATATTGACCCACGCTTCAACTGTTAAAGATGCCGGTCCAAGATCACCCGGATCATTAACTCTCACATATTGGGAAGAGCCGTCCAAGGACAGACAGTTATCCAATCTTCCGGCGGCGCTGATTGAAGGACCGCCGACAGCCGTACCGTCGTGAGAGCCGCCTGTTTCATCGTCAATAATATTTCCGCCGCCTATAGCCTCCATGCGCAGAAGGGCGAGCAGTGAAGAATCTGTTGTGGAAAGCGGCTTACTATAAGGTCCATCAGTCACCCAGGAAAGTGTCTGCCATGTCGCCGGCTGTAAGGCGTCAAGAGTTTCAGAAATATAAATGCCGGTTTCAAATGATCGCCAGCCTCCGGCAGAAACATATCCTATCTCGGCTTCTGTTAAAGCCTTGTTCCATATCGCAGTTTCATCTATGTATCCTTCGTAATAAATGCTCTGTGTCCCGTATTTCGCAATATAAATACTGCCTCCTCCAACACCGCCGAAACCCGTTCCAAGATTTGCAGTCCCCATCCTGTCTCCATCAACATAAATGTGAATCTGCCCGACAGACCGTACACCCATCACATTGTGCCACTGCCCGTCGTTAAAGTTCCCATTAAGAGCAACAACACTCTGGGTTGTAACGGTATCATTGACAATAAAAGCAAGCCTGCCAGGGACATCACTGCCGGATCCATCCCCGTTAATTTCGATGGTGTAATAACCACTGCCATCATCTGTAGAGATAAGAGCTGAACGATTAGTGTCTGAAGTATTAAACCAGAGACTTACGGTAAAATCATTATCAAGGGTGATGGAACCGCACACAACGTAATTGGTCATCCCGGCAAAATAACCGCATCGCGACCCGACTCTGGCATCAGGCACAGTATCCGTATCAGGTGAAGCCGAACCATGCTGCACACCTTTCGAGTCTTTCACCACAGGCCCGCCTCCAAGCCATGAGACCTCGTCCATGTGCCAGATACTCTGTAATCCTGAAGGCGCCAGAGCCCCATCCAGATTGAGCGGATCGGGCCCGGTCATATCGAGAAGCGAAATCAAATCACCGTACCACACCGTAGCATCCGACTCATGCGTTCCCTGCACAATCTCCGCATGCGTATCATCCACAAAAGTTTCAAGATCACTCACCATGCTGATTGATTCAATCGCAGGGGTTCCATCACCATCACCCGCAAGATACAACCGGTACTGCAGATAATTTGTGCCATTGATATTTACGGAATCGTTATTATCAAACGACCCGGCAAAACTGTCCGTCAGAGGCAGAGAATCACCTGCACGAACTTCAGCTTTCACAATCTTTCCGGCAACATTTCTAACACCTCCAGCATAATGAGAGCTGATCTCAGCATCACATATATCCCTGTCATAGAGAGCAAGCTCATCCATACATCCCGCCATATAATCGCCATTTGCAACGCCTATATTAACATTTGCCACCGACAGCAAATCATCAAATACTACCGCCACATGGTTCCAGCCGTTAATGATTCTTGGAGAGATCGGACTGCCGTTAACATAAACTTCGGCGGGCGTATTGGTGGTCCCGGTAACCGTAATCGCATCGTTTGATAGAGAAATATAGATGGAATTGGTATCGGAAGTCATCACTTCCATAATGCCGTTATTTGGACTTTCAGTTTTCAGCCAAAATTCTACAGATTGAACATTCTCGTTCCTAGAAAGGCTGATGGAGGAATTATTGCCATCGAATAACCCGGAATACAGTCCCAGCTTTGCGTAATCCGTATGACCAGGTGTGCCCGACGGCAAACTGGTCCAGAAGCCAACATCCGAATTCCAATCACTTTCCATATGAAAAAGGCCCACAAGACCATAAATATCGAAACCCAGCTCATTGCCGCCAAGCACCCATGAAATCGTACCCCAATTAGCGGGGCTGTTTGTACCTAACACGCGAGACGTATAAACTCCATTCGTGTAATATCCGCCATTTTCATTCTTGGCTATACCTAGATGAGATTCATTTTCCGGATTCGGTTTAATTACAACATTATTTGTTAATTCAGACTGCAGGAAATCGTATACAGTATTATCCGCAACCTGAACATTGTCCCCCAATAATTTTATACTTTCTATATATGGAGTGAACCGCAAATAAACATCTGTATATAACATAGCCTGATACTGAATAAAACGATTGGTTATGTCAAAAGCACCCACAGAAACAAGCTCACTACTGCCTGTAAAAATAGAGTTTGTTGTGCCATCTGGGCCTAAAAAGTCTCCCGTCAAGGTAGCGCTGTTTCCTGAACGCAACTGATAGTGAACCGGATAGTTTCTCGTATAAAGACTCTTCACCTCACGCGGAGACAACGCCCTGTTTAAAAGAGCCACCTCATCAATACCACCTTTCCATGGGTATAAAAATGTACTTGCCGGACGAGCTCCTATTCTAAAGAAATCATTTACACTCAAAGAGCCAGAAACATTGTCAGAAAACATCTGCAAAAGCTTACCATCTTTATATATACGTGTTCTTGGAACACTATTATCATCATATGTGACAACAATATGCCGCCATACTCCTTCATCTTCAGCAACAGTCCAAAGGCCTTCAGCCGAACAGGCACTAACCCTGCCAGCTGGCCAAGCGCTAAGCAGTATTGCGCTATGTTTAATATCTGCTGGCGCATCATATGTCCCACCTACCCTGACGCCCCAAACCGGGCTAGATCCATTTCCTATGCCCACAACATAATGTTCTGCGTCTTGATTAACATTTGAGGCTGAAACCCAGAAAGACACAGTAAATTGATTTGTTATACTAAAACCTCCTGGTGCAGCACAATTGATGTAATTACCGGCATTAAAATACCCTGAATGAGATCCAAAAACCGCATCCGTCCTAAATTCTATTGGCAAATAAGACCAAACCCCGTCACGACCAAAACCCGAACTATCATTTAAATTATTATTTATTCTCCACAATCCAATAAGTGAAGTATATGATGAAGGCACTTCATTTATATTATTACCAAATCTATCATCAGAACTCTTTACATTGAAAAAATGCCAATCATTACCAACACCGCTATCAAACACTTGCGATATAAGCTTTCCAGAAACACTATACGCGCCTGGCGTTCCAGTTAGCCTTACAATCGCAGGAGAACCCAGGCCGAGCTTAGACATGCTTGTTCTTTTTTCATAATCAGCGAATGTTGTACGGTATATTGACTGGGCCTGCAGAATCAATTCAGCATAACCAGGCGCATTAGTATCAACCCCAATCAAACTGGAATCAGAGAGAGTGTAATTCGCCGCATTCGTAAACTCCCAGGTGGTGTTTGTGTCGGCAAGAGAGGAGAGAGGAAAGAGGAAAGAGGAAAGGGTAAAAAGCAGAAAGAAACATACCGTTTGCCATTTACCACCTGCAACTTGTAACTTGTAACTTGTAACTATCTTAGCTTTCATTGCTTAAACTATAGCAAATATGGAAAGAACTGTTGTCATGGAAATGTTAAAATAGTGTGAAAAGAAGAGGGAAGGGAGACTATAGGACAATAGGACTATGGGACAATGGGACTAGCCTACTTGATCAGCTTCATCTCTTTGTAGATTCTTGCAAGGGCAGTAAACTCCGAAACCAAGCTTATTTTAACCCATTTCTTGACATCAGGATCAAGGAGCTCTCCCATTCCATCAAGAATTCGATTACTTTTTATATTCGCAACAAGCTCTATGCTCCTGTCAATGTAATCCTCAAAACTACTGTTGAGACGGAGCTCTAATATGGATCTCCTTAATGCAAGCCTCTGCTTCATACAGAACCAGCAATCAAACACATCCCTGCTAGTTAAAGAACTTCTATCAAGAAGCGCCATGAACTTGTGGGTAAACATACATTCCAAATTCATAACCTTCATTGATATGCCCAGGTAGTCTTTAATCTCATACTCATCCGGATAAGTCCTATTAGAAATCTCAACCTTTAGATTTCTGTCGCCATCCTCGTAGTTAAGAACCAAAAGCATTCCGTAGTGCTTCCTTACTTCATCATGTATTGTTCCATAACCGGCAAGGATATTCCTGATTTTATCATAGACAGGTTTATCACTACTGTTCTTAATAAGATTAAAATCCAGATCGACAGAGAACCGTGGTAAATCATGAAACAGCATCAAGGCAGTCCCGCCTTTAAAACCAAGAGAGGACGCCAATTCCGTATCAGCGTAGATATCCTTCAGCACCTGCAGTAGAAAGAATTTATGTCTATTTACATCAACCATTCTGTTTTTTCTTCGTTATCCTTCGTTACCTTCTGTTCAAATCTCTTTTTTGTTTTTTGTGTCTTTGGCCATTTACTCTTACCCCAACACCATCCTAACGCGTTTTTCCAATGCCTTGCATTTATAAATACCCAAAAGATCCTCCACTACATCCCGGTCAAGGGCTCTTATGTTGTCAAAGTAATAATTCTTACTTAGATAAAGCATATCAAGAAAAGCCCTTTCGGGAACAGCTATGCTTACATTCTTTTCTCGCCTGATCCCTTTATTCTCGACCAGCACAGAATCTTTAATCTTCCGATAAGAAATCTCTTTCCCTTCAACAGTAATAACTCTGGTAAGATAGCTGACCGCTGTGACTGCGGATGAGAACTGGAAAATTACGCCGGCTTTCAAAAGTACCGTTTCGAGCGAAACATACGATGGCGAGTATACTCTACAGGCAAGCTCTTCTGCCGAATAAAGCTCCTTTACATATAAACCCTTGCGGACATTTCGTAATACCCCCTTTGAGACATAGTAGTTTACTGATGCTTTAAGGTTGTCAGCATTTACGATCCCCATCAGCATTCCTATATCCCGCAACCTGAAAACCGACCGCTCGCACTTATAAACCTCTTCTCTGAAATCTTTTTTCATTTCATGAACCATACGTAGCATTATCCCTTACCTTCAGTTCATATTATCTGATTTATGGGTATATTTCAAGAGGAATCTGGAAAACAATGCAGGGATTAAATACTTTTCAGCATCGCCCAATGAAAATCCGTCAAATCCTACAAGACAAAGAAGTTAGTTGAACCACCCGTGCTTCGCATAAAGCTCCGCAGGGCAGGCGGAGGCACGAAGACACGGAGAAGAATAGAAGAAAGGGAGTATATCTCACACTTGTCCGCCTGTGGAGGAGAGACACAGAGAACACGGAGAAGAGTTTACCCGCCCGCTTCCTACTTCGCTGAAGCTACGAAGGACAAGTCGCTAGATGAAACAGATTGAACCAGATATAAAGAGGATTTTTTATTTTTCATAAGAGCTTCGAACAGAAGGAAACGAAGGGAAAAGAAGGTTTTTTCGCATGTCCATGCGAATCCGAATCATCTCTCTCAGTGACCTCTGTGCCTCTGTGAGAAATATTCTTCTCATGGAACACTCTCCATGACGTCATTATTCATAAGAGTTCTGAACAGAAGGTAACGAAGGCAAACAAAGGGTTTTTCGAATGTTCATGCAATATGAAAATTATTAAGGATTGCTTAATATTGCAGGCTAGAGCCTGTCCCAAAAACCAAACTTATCTCAACCCATTTCTTCCTATGCTTTTTTGGTTTTAAGTCCTGCTTGTTTTGCAGCATTAAGTTGTCGTTTGCCTGATGATACAAATAGCTCGGCTTCCCATTCCAGCGCGCAGGCGATATGTATTGCGTCCAGCGTACGAATAGGGCTTGTTTCAAGAATAGCGATTGAAGATCCGACAACAGAAGTTGTCAGATTAATAATATCTGCATCTCGCACATCTTTTATGAGGCGACGCTTTGCTGCATTATATTGAGCTTGTGTAAGTATATGTTCGCGTTTGCGCCGATTGAGGGCCGATATAATTTCCGGCACACATAGCACACTTAAGCCTAGATCTGATGCTTCGGAACAAATCGCCTCCACTTTGTTACTGCCGGGTTCTTCAATAAAACGCTTTGCGAATGAGGAGGAATCAAGATACGCTTTCATGTGCTCGATCCTCCAAAATGGTTGAAGAAAGGCTTGCTCCTTTTGCGGTAAGGCGCAGGGCGGGTTTCTTCCAGGATGGCTGCGAGTCTTTCTGATCCTCAACAGGAGAAACTTCTGCAATAGGTCGACCATATCTCAGAACAAGTATTGTTTCCCCGTGTTCAACTTGTGTCAGCATGCCGGACGCGTGACTACGGAATTCGGTTAGAGTTACTGTTTTCATTTTATACCTCCATTCTGTACAACAGCGTACAAAAGAACGTACAAAACGCCAACAAGTATTTTGCGCATTAGACCGGACATCTCACCATTTCATCGTTCCCGCCCCATCTGCTTCATCTAGCGCAGCGGGCGGGCAACTCTTTTGTTTTGCTCGATCCTGCTTTTCTCTGGAAAAAGTAGTTTGGATTCTTTGCCACCAAGTCGTATCGACCTGTTTGGATCAACTCCTGCAGAAAGCGCAAAAAAGGATATATCTCTCACACTTGTCCGCCCGCTTGCCCCGCTCTCCATACCAGCGAAGCCGAACCTTTATCTTCCCCTGACCTTATCATACAGGTAAAACAATTTCTCAAAAGAGGGGCCAAACCAATAAAAGCCTGCCCCAAACATACAGAGTATAAGCCTCTTTTCAAGAAACTGTCTGATCTTAAATAAAAGTGAGACCTCTTGGCTTTCCCTTAAACCTTCTCGACATTGTCCTTTTAGTCCAAAATCAGCACCGAGTGTACCCCGGCAAAGCCTGTTCGCGGACAAAAAGGCCCGTACATAGGGAAGATATATAAACAAGATTATATTATTCATCCACTTACTTGTATCAGGAGACAATCCATGGTGCACAAATCTCCTGCCCATTAACTTAAAGCTCTGAAAGTGATAAAACATCAGCGCTTTATCACCAACCTCAATCTTTTCTCTTTTTCTAATGATGTAGTTTTCGACATTCCATGGTGCTAGATTTGCCCCCTCATTTTGTAATACATGTACACCTTTAAACTTCTCTGGCCAACAATCCAAATATTTCTGATCAGCAAATTTACCATTTTCTATACGGTCATAACACCATTCCAGGCAACGTTCACGCCACCACTTCAGCACAGTCAAGCCTTGATCATTTTTCTTAAAAGAAAGCCACCCTACATTATAAAGCCCATATTTCTCAGATTCTTGTGCGCACAATGGATACCTATGGGGAATAATAAGAACTGATGATTTTCCCATTTCTTCAAATACAGGCTTTATTGAAGAGTAAAAATAAAGATCGGAATCAAGATAAGTAATTATATCAATCTCACCAAAACGATTAAGCACATAAATCAGAAACGCTGATGTACAAGTAAAATAATACTCCATTCTTAAACGACTATCTTTTACTTCTAAAAGATCTCTATCGTAACCTTCAAGCTCCCCCAAAGATATCGGCACAACACCTTTTGGAGCCAACCCTTCAACAGCATTCAGAGCATCATCATCAAAACATAGTGCAAACAACTTAAATTCATCGTGGGTGTGCCTGACCAGCGAGCCATGCATAGCAAGAAAGCGAGGAAGATAGTTTGAGTCAAAATATGTGCAGAAATAAAGAATAAGAAAACAACCGTTACAGTGTTAAGCTAATTTAAATACCACGAATTATCTCCAAGAGCGATTCAGCAATAAATTTCGCCTCACCTTCTCTCAGCCCTGGATACATCGGCAAGCTAATAATCTCTTTACATGTTTTTTCGGTAATAGGCAGGTTATCATTTTTCAGAAGGCTTTCATAAGCAGGTTGAAGATGAACAGGCAAAGGATAATGAACACCTGTTCCTATACCTCTTTCAAACAACTCTTCTCGAACCTTATCACGCTGAGGAACACGAACCACATATTGATGATAAACATGCCTTTTATTTTCTGGGCATAAAGGGGTTATAATTTCTGTGCCACATAAATATTCACCATAAATCTTGGCTATTCTCTGTCGCACTGTATTGCCTTCATCTAAATACCTCAGCTTCACTCTTAGAATTGCCGCCTGAATTTCATCCAAACGACTATTCCAGCCTTTTCCAGCACTAACATAACGTTTTTGCCATCCATATTGCCTTAAAGATTTAATCTTTATTGCAATGTCAGAATCATTCGTCACAACACATCCCCCATCCCCTATAGCACCAAGATTCTTTGTAGGATAAAAACTGAACGCTGCGGCATCCCCAAAGCTCCCAACCTTTCTCAACTCTTTATTCCTTAAAAGACCTGCTCCATGCGCCTGCGCGCAATCCTCAACAACCTTAAGATTGTTTTTACCAGCAACAGCAATGATCCTCTCTATATCAACAGGTAGTCCATAAAGATGTACAGACACGATAGCTTTTGTTTTTTTGGTAATCTTTTGTTCAATCAAATCAGGATTTATATTATAAGAACGATCATTAATATCCACAAAAACAGGTCGGGCGCCACATCGCTCAACTGCAACAACAGTTGCCACAGCAGTGTGAGAAACAGTTACAACCTCATCACCTAATCCAACCCCGCAACTCTTTAAGGCAAGAAACAAGGCATCCGTTCCACTGCCAACACCAACAGTATGAGAAACTCCCATATAAGCGGCAAACTCCTTTTCAAAAGCTTGGACCTCTTTTCCCAGAATATACCTCCCACTATTCATGACACGCATAATGGCATCATCAACCTCCGCCTTATGAGCAATATATCCAGAGAGAGGATCAGTTTGAGGGATACCGGATTTCATGAATATTCTTTTAGATTCTTCCTGTAAAAAGACAAGGTCTTTGCCAGACCTTCTCTCAATGACTTTTCAGGCTTCCACTTTAAGTCCTTCTTAATTTTCCTGAAGTCTGAATAATAAGATCCTATATCAATCTTCTTTAAGTCTTCAGGAAAATCAACCAACTCATACTCGCCGCCGCCATTAACATCGACTAAAAGCTTTGCCAAATCTTTCAGACTTATTATTTCGCTTCCCCCTAAATTATAAACCTGTCCATTGGCAACATCCTCTGCTGCAGCAACAAGTAAAGCATCAACGACATCATCAACAAAATTAAAATCACGCAATTGCGTTCCATCGCCATACACTTTTACAGGAATGCCTTCTAAAACAGATTTGATCCATATACCCAGAAAAGTCTGCCTTGCATCCTTAACTCGCATTCTCGGCCCATAAGTGTTTGTCAGCCTCAATACACAGGAACGAATTCCATAAACGTTGTTATAAAGAATGTGATACCATTCACTTGCGGTTTTATTGATTCCATTAACATCAACAGGCACGATAGGATGATTCTCGTCAACCGGCAAATACTGAGACTTTCCATAAATCTGCCTTGTACTCGCAAAGACAATCTTTATTTCTGGATTTACAAGTCTGCAAGTTTCCAAAATGGACAATTGGGCTTTGCAGTTTATCTCTAAATCAGTCATAGGATCCTGCATGGAATCCAAATGGCTTGTTTGTCCGGCCAAGTTTATAAGATAGTCTTTCTTTTGAACTAAATGTTTTATAGCATGCGCATCCCTAACATCTGCGATATTAATATCAACACTGTCCTCCACCCCATCTAAATTATATTTATTTCCTCCATAATCAGGAATAAGGCTATCAATTATGGTTACATTACACCCTAAACTCAATAGTTTCCGTGCGACATTAGAACCAATAAAGCCCAACCCACCGGTTAAAAGAACATTCTTATTCTCAAACGTACAACTCATACAGAAACATCCTTCAAAAAGAATCAAAGAAAACGACTATGATTTCTTTTTAAAACAAAACCCTTTATACACAGACGGAATATTTGCTTCATCTAAAGCATCAAACTCAAACAAAAGATCATACCGATCAGAAAATAGGTCAAGAAACTTTGTTTTCGAGAAGAACCAGCAAGGATACGATGCATCATAAATTTCCGGATCAACTTTCTGAACAGTAAGCCTTGTAGTATTATCAAAAGTAAACCCTGTACGATCTACAATAATAAACTCAAAACCTTCTCCTACAACATCTTTAATAAAGTTATAAGGGTTTTCCAAATATGGCAAAACGCTAGATAAAAGAAGAACATTTGCATGCCTCCGATTCAAACATTCATCCAAACTGGAGGAAAATTTCAAACTGTCATCCTCAAACAATTCATTACCACAAGAAACAAACTCCTCCTGCTCAACCACGTTCCAGCTCAACTCTTCAAGCCCTTTAAAAAAACGTTTGTTCTGAAAATAGCTACTTCCCAGAGATCCGCCAAAATCAACAACATTCAATTTTCCTTTGCTATACGCGGCAATATACATAAGACAAGAAAGAAAGGGCCACGAATACTCTTGTTTATAAAAAAGAACTGAATCTCTTTCGTAAACTGCCTCACCCTTCTTAACCTTCAGCAGGGATTCTTTGACTTTTCTCAGCACAACATCGTCATTGTAGCCTGTTGTTTCTTTAACAGCATCGTTCCAAGTAAAATAATCACCATGCCAACCAATCTGACTGCTTACTTTTTTTTTCATCCGGCAAGTCACATAAGCCTTTTTCATGATTGCATAAAAAACTGGCGGCATTAATTGTCTCAGAACCTGCTTATTATTAATCTTCCCCTTCATCATTCAACCCTTTAAACATCATTTCTTAAAAGAATCTTACCTTGCATCAAAACACACTAAATACATAGGATTCTTTTTATAATAAGCTTGAACATATACAAAAAAGCTTTCAAAACGCCTTTTTGCTCCCACTCATATCCAATATTAATCCATAACTGATGCCAACGATCAGGCTTCTGGCTTAATCTCATAACTTTATCCCACGCCACAACAGGAGACCACTTAACGGGCAAATCCGAGACATCTGATAACATGTCTTTAAAAGAATAGCCAAACCGATTCTCCATATCCTGATCCAGATGCTTTAAAAAAGAATATGCCAAATACTTTTCCTGCCTAGTGTTGATCTTGCTTTTCCATTTCCCCGAATAATCTGCAACACATTTATTATGTTTATGAATACTTTTAGGATCAACAAGCTTGCCTTCTAAAACACCTATTCTATCACCATAATTAAGCATCTCCGCTTCATATGAAATATTAAGATTCTCACATAAACCCGATATTGCAGACGCTGGATCAGAAACTATATCTTCATATTTGACTACAACAGCCTTCCCGGACAAAGAACTAATCCCTTTTTCAATATATTTATATCCAGAAAGCAGGTCATTTCGTATCCCTGGCTCCCCAAGACCTCTCCAATCACGATTCACCATATTCTCCAAAAATGAAGCGAAAACATCTAAAGGATTTCTAACAAGAAAAACATATCTTGCATCAGGGAAAACACGCATTAACTCTGGAAGAATAAGGTAATAGCGACTCGTTTTATCTAGAAATATTTTCTTATGCTTTTTCGAAAGAAATGTCTCATACAAATGCATTGCCATTTTTCTAACAGCAACATAATACGAATCCTCGTTATCTTCTAATACCCCTAAAAACTCAGTTAAACCAATTCGGCCTATTTCTGCATTATATTCACCTTTTAAACCGTTTTTACGCAAGGCATAACAAGCAGGTAAAAGAATCCATGGTTCAGCACTCGTTGCAATTAAAGAATGACTTCCTAAGATATGCTGAAGAAGAGTAGACCCACTGCGAGGCAAGGATATTAAGAATATTAAATCGCCACCTGATTTTTTAGACAACTCTTTGTGATCACATTCCAAAATTAAGATTCTCCCTGCAAGTCTCTTCGTCCCTCTAACTGGAATCGTTTCCAATCAAACATCGGCCTAATCCAAACATCCTCAAACTTCTTGTATTCCACATTGTTAAACCCAATGTACCGAATATATAATCTAAATAATTTATCTAGAACTAAATGCTCATTTTTAGGATAAATCAAATGCACGCTTACATATAAAGGCTTTTCCCCTAACGTATTTGCAGGTATCGTACAAACAGCTTCATACAACCCAGGAGTTTCTCTCTCGTTCTTACTCCATGCCTCGTTATCAACATTTTGAGTAGTAAGAATACGAACATTATCATCATCAATCAGATGAACTACTATTCGTAAATCCCTTAAAGGTTCGTGCACTTGATAGGCAACGACAATTCTTATATCTTCTGTAGAATCAAACCTATTACAAGGCCTTCCTTCGTTATTAACAATTCTTATTTCATTAAAGCGAACTGAAGGCATTCCATCAGACATAACCCCCGCCAGCCTGATATTAATATCCTGTTGACTCGCTACCGGCTGGTCGACTAAATTCCTACTAAGATATCTGCCAACAACTTCATCAACTTTTCCATTATAAAGCAAACCTCCTTCATCAAGAAAGATTGCCCTGCTACAAAAACGTCTAATTGCTGACATATTATGACTAACCAAAAAAACAGTCTTTTCCTGTTTAGCTATTTCGTTTATTTTCCCAAAACATTTCTTTTGAAAACCTGCATCTCCAACAGCCAGAACTTCGTCAACCAGCAAAATCTCCGGGTCAAGATGAGCGGCAACGGCAAAGGCAAGACGAACATACATGCCTGAAGAATAACGCTTCACAGGAGTATCAATAAATCTCTCTATCTCGGCAAAGGCGACTATCTCATCAAATTTCTTCATTATCTCCGCTTTCTTCATACCCAGGATAGCGCCATTCAGATAAACATTTTCGCGACCCGTAAGCTCAGGATGAAAACCTGTACCAACTTCAAGAAGAGAACCCACCCGTCCACGCATGATTGCCCGACCACTGGTCGGTTCGGTGATTCTGGAAAGAATTTTGAGAAGCGTTGACTTGCCGGCACCGTTTCGGCCTATTATGCCCAGAACTTCACCACGTTTGACTTCGAAGGAAACGTCGCGCAACGCCCAGAGGTCGCGTTGCGATGGAGTGTTGGAGTATTGGAGTGTTGGAGTATCGGTATCCCCCCCTCTCTTATTCCCAGATCCCACCACCCCCATGTGATGGTCGGGGTTGCGGCCGCGCATCTTATGCCAGAGACGCTCCGCGCTTTCACGCAGGGTGGTGGCGCCTATCTGGCCAAGACGGTATTTCTTACTTAATCGCTCAACTGATATGATTGTATCGCTCATAAACAAGTTACAGGTTACATGAGTTACAGGTTACATGAAAGAGTTTTTGCCCGCCCGTCCGGCTTCGCAGGACTATATAAAACAGATTGAAACAGATATAAAAAGGATGTTTTATTTTTCATATCTTGCATTAACCAACCGTTCATATTCAAGCTTAGGGTAATGCCTAAAGTTAATCAAAAAGTATTGCTTAATATTGCGGGCAAACCGGGCAATGCTTTCTCTAAAGGCAAAATACTGATACCATATTCCTCTCGTTTAAAATCACCCCCGTACAGCAGAAAACATTTGGCCGATGGATAATCCTTGCTGAACGCGCGCAATCCAGCCAGATCTTTTTTTGTATACCTGGCAGAGCGCTTAACCTCAAAAGCCAATATACCGCGCGGACCATACAAAATGAAATCAACTTCCACCCCGTTACTTGTACGCCAATAATATAAATCGTACTCGAGAGATAATGACTCATTAACCGCTTTCAATTCTTGAAAACACAGCGTTTCAAGGCTCAAGCCTTCCGCCTCTTCAGGAGAATCCAGAGGACCCATCGGGCGTATAGATCTATAAACACCTGCATCAAAGAAATAAAACTTAGGATGAATAACAAGTTTGCGGCGAGCCCTTTTTGCGAATACAGGGACGAAACAGCCAATAAGTAAGTCTTCAAGAATATTGAAGTAGCTATCAACAACTTTTCTGTTAAGAGCCGACTCTCTTGCTATCTCTGCGATATTAACCGGTGACCCCTGTGAGAAACTTGCAGTCTCAAGAAAACGAGTGAAATTAGCAAGGCTTCTTGCTAAACCCTCCTGTAATACTTCTTCCCGCAAATATGTTCTCACGTATGACTTCAGATAATCGGCAGGTTTTTCTCTGGCAAATACGGAAGGAAGATGGCCAAAACGCAAGGCATGCTTCAGACTGAAATCAGATTGAAGCTCAAAAGCGGTTAATGGGTGCATATGATATGTCTGAGCACGTCCTGCCAAAAGGTTAACACCTTTCTTTCTGAGGCTTCTGGCGCTGGAGCCAGTCATTGCGAAACGAAAACCTGCGCTCTCTATCATCCTATGCACTTCGTTAAGCAAAGCGGGTACACGCTGAATCTCATCCAGCACAACCCAGCCGGAGCTTGAAGGTCTTGCAAGCGTTTCAAGCCTTTTAGGGCGCGAGGACAATTCGGTGTACAATCCATCATCCAGTAAATCAAGATACACCGAATCATCCTTGCAAAAATGATCCTTCAACCAAGTCGTTTTTCCTGTGCCGCGCGGACCAAACAGAAAAAAACTGACATCACCGCCAGGAGGACACTTTAAGATTCTCTTATACATAACGGTAATATTTCATATATTTTTTACCATGTCAATGGTAAAAACCAGAGATAATTATCAAACACCTCACCGCGCTTTACCTCGAAGGAAACGTCGCGTAGCGCCCAAAGGGCATCAGAGGCAGAAGAGGATGTAACCGCAGACCCGCCTGCAGCGTTACCTGCCCGAAACACTTTGTGTAACGATGTAGGCGGGTGCGCAGCATTTCGGGCAGGTGGACGCGAATAAACGCCGATAGTAGCCATAGCCTCGTCGGGGTTGCGGCCACAGAATTTGTGCCAGAGACGCTCCGCGCTTTCACGCAGGGTGGTGGCGCCTATCTGGCCAAGACGGTATTTCTTACTTAATCGCTCCACTGATATGATTGTGTCGCTCATAGATGAGTTACAGGTTACAGAAGTTACAAGTTACAAGAAAGAGTTTTTGCCCGCCCCGCTCCTATGCGGGGCTAGATAAAATCCTCGGATCCGGCCTCAGCTCCGTTGGAGCAACGGCTCCAGAGGATTGGATCCTATGGATCCAGAGGACAGATTTAAACAGATATATAAAAATGATATTTTACTTTTCATATCCTGCATTAACCAACCAATTTACAAATTCCATGAGTTACAAGAAAGAGAGTTGCCCGCTACTATTCTCTATTGCGCTGATTCGTTTAAAGCTTCTTCCAACAAATCAAGTACGTCGATTTCTTTAGCCCATTTTCGCAAATAGGCATAGTCCAGGTTGTTTCCCTGGATCTTGAGAACACCCA
>JBHORK010000149.1:0-4203 GCA_042565725.1 Verrucomicrobiota bacterium | reverse complement strand
CATTCAACTGATTTAACCGATGTCATTCTCTTCTCTCCCGCCCAGCACCAGAGCAAAGCACGGTGCGGGGCGGGAGAGAAGAGAATGACATCGGTTAAATCAGTTGAATGGATTTCAGAAAAAGCCGGCAAGTTTGTTCCAGGCTGTGTCCGTATTCTTGATCAGACGAAGCTTCCTTGTGAGACGGTTTTTATCGATACCGTGGATTTGGAAGAAATATTTACAGCCATTAAGACATTGCAGGTGCGCGGGGCGCCCGCAATCGGCATAGCCGCGGCAATGGGAACGGCTGCTGCTGTACAGGAAGCGGATTTCAAGTCTTCACAGGAGCTGGTGCAGGAAGTTGAACGGACTGCTAATTATCTGGCAGGAGCCCGGCCTACGGCTGTGAATCTATTCTGGGCTCTGGAGCGCATGAAAAGAACGGCTGTTGAGAACACACATGTATCAGTTTCCGAGTTCAAGGAACTGCTTGCTAAAGAAGCTTGTTTGATACGAGACGAGGATGCTGCCATGTGTAAAGCGATTGGAAAGCATGGCGCAAGTCTTCTGAAGGATGGTGATGCGGTATTGACGCACTGCAACGCGGGCGGGCTTGCCGTATCTGAATTTGGTACGGCATTGGCTCCAATATATACTGCTATAGAACAGGGTAAGAATATCCGGGTTTACGCGGACGAGACTCGTCCGCTTCTGCAGGGTTCCCGTTTGACTGTATGGGAATTAATGCAGGCGAATATTGATGTTACACTTATCTGCGATAACACTGCCGCGCAGGTCATGAAGGAAGGGCGAATAAATGCCGTATTTGTGGGAGCAGATCGTATAGCCGCGAACGGCGATGCGGCGAACAAGATAGGAACATACGGACTTGCCGTGCTTGCCAAAGCACATGGGATACCGTTTTACGTCCTGGCCCCTACATCAACAATTGACTCGAAAACACCATCAGGAAAAGAAATACCGATCGAAGAACGAGGACACGAAGAGATTACAAGAGGGTTCGGAAAACTAACTGCGCCTGCAGATACCAAGGTCTACTCACCGGCCTTTGACGTTACGCCGGCAGAATTAATCACAGCCATAATATGTGAAAAAGGAATTGCTGAACCTGATCTCAAAAAATCTCTAGAGGGATTTCTCAGCACGTAGTTTACCACGGTTTTTTAGCTCTCCATGGCCTGATTTTATCACCTATCGCGGGTCTTTCCCATGGCTCCCCATTTACCATTCTAAGCTCGCGCATTGTCCTCAGCAGTTTTTGTATACCGGGAGAATCTGCATCATCAATGAAAATTGAATAAAGCGGCAATTGTGCCAAATGTATAAATGCCTGCTTAGAAGCCTTGATATCACGACAATTCAAGACCCTCATCTGTATACCGCTTAAAGGAGAGAGATCTTTTACTTTTGCGCCTTGAATATTCAAATAATCGAGTTTCATTCCTTTAAGAGGAGAAATGTCCACTACGTCGGTCCCCTCTAAAACAAGCCTTTTAAGCGGCATTTCGCTGAGAGCCGATATATCCCGGACATCACATCCTCCGATATTTAACTCTGTCAAATCCATTCCCTTAAGCGCATCTAAATTTCTAACTTTTGTTCCACGGATTCTAAGTCGCACCAGTGGCATTTCCTTGAGCAGAGAAATATCTGTAAACTGGGTATCGTTAAGTTCCAGAACCTCAAGCGATAAACTTTTTAAGGGCGAAAAGTCATGTGCTTTGATTCCGGAAGCAGACAAACGTTTCAGGGGCATACCTTTCAGAACTGATAATTCCCGAAAACCTGTATTCTCAACATTTAAAGAATGCAATTCCATACCTTTCAAAGAACTAAAATCAATGGCCGGAACACTTTGCAGTTCAAGTATCTGTAAAGGTATACCTTTTGCCGGGCTTAGATCCCTGACCTTTGTTCGGTTAAGATTCAAGCATCTCAGCGGTACATTCTTCAAGGGCGAAATATCAGAAACCGGTGTGTTACAGATATTTAAATCCTGCAAAGGCATACCTTTCAGAGGCGACAGGTCCCGTACGGAAGTAAACGCCAGATACAGTTTTTCCAGCTTTAATCCTTTAAGCGCGGAAACATCAGACAACTTACATGCAGGATCTTTTTTCCACATTTCAAAAGGAGCAACAGCTCCGCAAGAAAACTCACGTAAATCTTTTAATGCCGCCACAGCGGTTATATCCTGAATACTCGGTGATATTATTGTCAAATTATATACTCTGCCCTGCGCATCGCTCAGCGCTTTCATTTCCTCCCAATCCATCCTGCTGTTATGATCAAGCAGCATTTTGAGGACAGCGTTCTTGTCACCCTCGACAAGAGAAAGCCTGGTTGCAAAATCTTTAGCTTTGCCCGCCTGGTCCAGCTCCTGTATGACTTTCTCTAAAGCAGAAAGTACATGCTCTGCTTCCTCTCCAAAAGGTGTACTGCTGTAATTCTTACGATATTTCTCCATAGAATCTTTTATTTTTGGCGCAATATTCGGAGAAAACTTTTTTGCTTTAATGGTGTTTACCCAGACTTCCTGATCATATTTTCCTACGTAGACCCCCAGGGATTTCAACATCAGCATAAGTCTTTTTTCAGCATCTGCGCCTGATTGCTCTATTACTAATTGATCAACAGCAATTTGGAGCCGCTTAGCCAGCAACGGATGGGTTTTTGCGAAATATTTCTTTGCCTGAGGAAAGGCCTTGGCATTCAGTGCTATCAGCCCCTTGACAAGAGCCGTTTCCGGCTGGTCATCAGAGCCCATACGCGCCAGTTTCTCTCTTATAGATAATTCACTCATGTCAAATGAGTCCTCAAACTCTGCGCGGCCCTCCTTCCGGAGCACAATAACACTGGAACCGCGGACCCCATTAACAACAAGTTTCTTTTTGCCGTCATTCAGTGTGACATAAATCTCCTTGCCTATTTGAGCCCTGAAAGAATTCAATATTTTATCATCTATATTAGCGGCGCTACTCAGGAATGCCTCAATCGTTTTCAAATCGTTTGCATATTTTTTCAGGTCATCGTTTTGTAATGCATCCGCCACTACAAGCTGAGCGCCGCCAACACCTTCTGAGGTAAGCTTTGAGACTGTCTGATTAATAACTTTATCGAACGCCTCTTCTGCGCTCTTCATTTTTTCTTCCTGCTCTTTCCCGAACTCTGCCTGGCGAACACGGAGTTTATCGGCAATCAGCAACCGGTTCAGCCTGGTTTGCGAAGCCATTTCTCCATTGTATTTTTCATATACTTCGGCCGCGGGGGCAAATTTATTTTTTTCAATATACTGATTTGCTTTCTTCTTAAGGTCAGTCATAACGGTATTTATTTTATTTTGTTTAGTTTCAACAATCTTTTTGATTTCGTCCTCAGCCATCATGGAATATTTGGTGCCCTTAGCTGAAATAACAATCTCCCGGTATCGCCTGACAGCTTCGTCATATTCTGTCGGGTTTTCCGCAGACCATTTTTTAACAAACTCGAACATATCCCTGGCTCTGTCGGTCTTCGGGGAGGGTGAAGGCACCTTAACAGAGGGTGGTTCTTTCTCAGAGGGCACTACGCGTTCAGGCGGTTCCTGTTTGCGGCTTTTAGAAATCAAAAACGCGCCAATTCCAGCGAAAATACCAACAACGATGAATATCGTCAGGATTTTTGCGACAATACCGGCCGGTTTCGCTTTGGATTGAGAAGCCATTGTCACGGTAAAGTCATGTTCTGTACGTTTATCGCTTCTTTGCATAGTACTGATGTTATCAGGAAGCGGCCCACCCTTAGGCATATGCATTTTTTTGACTCTTAAAACATCAGAATGCGCAGCATCCCAGTTTTTCTGACGCATATCACGCTCTTTGGCGAGCATTCTCTCTATGAGCCAACAAATCGGCTTGGAAAGGGTAGGATTTATTTCCATTGCGTCGATAACGGTATCGGACATCTGCATGTCCATTATTTGTTCTTCGGAGTAACCTTCGAAAAGCATTTTGCCGGTAACCAGGTGATACATCATTGCGCCGAGAGAATAAATATCCACGCGGCAATCCATATCTATTTCGCCGGCAACCTGTTCAGGAGACATATAACAGGGAGTGCCCGTTATTTCATCAGCAAACTCTCCAGAGCTGACTGCGCTTATGGAACGGGCCAATCCAAGATCCGCGACTTTTACGGTACCGTCATCATCAATCATTATAT
>JBHORK010000148.1:0-4208 GCA_042565725.1 Verrucomicrobiota bacterium | reverse complement strand
TATTTGGGTGTCTAACCCGCTTATTGCGCTAACCCCATCTGCGTTATCTAGACCGCTACGGACTGCCAGTGTTTCGTAGCGATACTTCGCAGAGTAGTAGCGGGCAAACTCTCTTCTCTTTATCTGTGAATTCTGTGTCTCCCGCCTACAACGTTGCTCGTAGTGTTTCGGGCAGGCTGTGAGAGATCATGCTTCTCTTCATCTACCAGCCCAAGAGGATCGAATCCCAGAGTTGACTTTCTTGAGATGATCGTTTAAATTTTCGTTTAGATCTGAGTGAAATTGTCATCGAATTTCGCCTGTGATCATTGGTGTTTTGAGAATGTGGGCGATTAACTCAGTTGGCTAGAGTGTCACCTTGACATGTCAAACATCCCAAACCAATTTCAATTTTTCCAGTACTACCTGTAACGCCCTTTAAATAAAGCATTTACGACTCAAATCTTCGTATCAAATCACACTTTCAGATATCTATAATTTCAATCCGCGACCACTTTGCGATCACTTTCTTGCCCGTTCTCGTCCCTCTCTCTGCTCTAACGGGCGAGTCCGCCATAGCTTCTTAAGCGACGGCGGATCACTTCATCATACCTTCTATTACACAGCGTTGACTATTGACACGAGTTACACTACATGATACCGTGTTTGTGACGATTGTAGTGTAACTCGTGGAGCAGGCCATGTTTATCAAAGACGTATTACGTGAAGAACTGGACAACTCCTTGCAGATGAAGCAGAACTACGAGCAGGCCCTTGCCGGAATCCCCAAGGGCAGCCTGGTTCGTCGCATCCTCAAGGGGCATCCGTATTACTATCTCGTTTTCCGGGAGAACGGGCAGGTCCGCTCTGTCTACAAAGGCAAGCTCTCCAAACAGGAATGCGGGGAGTTCGACAAAGCCAAACAGCAGAGAGCCCAATACCGGCAACAGTTATCAGAGGTCAACAAACAGATTCGGTTTTTGCGCCGAGTTTTACGTCTAAAACCAGAAGTCTAACCACCCCGGTATTTATTACGTTGCATTGCAACGCAATAACAAGCTGATCGCTTTCCGGATGGGGGAGGGGATGTTTCTTATGCTGTTCCTGTTGCAAGCATATACTCATGAAAAACCCGATAAGCGGGTTCATATGAACAGCCTATTCCCTTTGCGATTTCTGAGGGCGTCTTCATTCCCTGCTGAATAGCTGTGATGATATCCGCCCGCCAGGACGGCCCGAACAAATATCTATTTCGATATTGCGTGTTTGTCTCTATCAGTTTCTCCGGGCTCAAAACATCGTCATCTCTGATGCGCAGAGCCGACGCCGGCACAACAAAATTCAGTTTCTTGAGCCAGGGAACACTTCCTTTCAGAGCAATTGCGCTTTCTGTGACATCCTGCGGGAACAGGTAGACCGGTTTTCGCGACCTTTTCGCCAGCTTCCGCCACTTATGACTGCATGAGTCTGCGGCAAACGCAGCGACAGCAGATACCCATTGAATTTCCGGGTAGTCTTTTTTCGGATAACGACGCTCGACCGTTTTCCGTAGCTTCTCCACAATCACATACGATCCATGAACCTTGATCCAACTGAACACAAGTGACGCCAACCGGTGATCTTCCGGAAAACGGAGGATTGCCCGGATCAGCGTATCCTCGATATCCGCATCGCCGCCGTCTTTCGCCGACGATGCATCCGGCAAGCTCAAGCGCATTCCAATCCGTACCAAGTCTCTATTCAGGTTCGAACTCATATCCCAACTTCTCCGCCAGCCTGTGAAGTGAAGTCTTCACATGCGCCGGCCACATAGGATTTGCATCTCGTTCGACAAGCCACGGCAGACATGTTTGTAGCTCATCCACTGTAGGACGAAGCGCCTCACAATCTTCCAAGTCTTGCTGTCTGTCACAGTAGGCGAACAGCTTGGATCTCAGCAGGTCAAGGCGACCGAGCGTATACAACGTCAGATTCTTGCCCTCGTAGATCCGCGCAATCTGCTTTCTCCAACCATTCGGCAGATCGAGCTTCAGCCTGGCTGGTCCGTTGTTCAGCCAATTCTCTTTCAACGCCAGATCATCGGCCCTTTCTTCTGCGAACGCAACGGATGCCTTCTTGATCTCATCCGGAATCTTCGGGTCCAGACAATCAATATCCTGTGTCACACGATCCAAGACCTCCATTACGATCAACGCGGCTCCGCCGATGATCGTTCCGCTGAAAGACAACCCTTTCGTGCCAAGATATTCATCAAATGCCTTTATCACTTCTGTCATAGATTTCATAATTATTGTACTATACAATACTATAGCCCAAAGAGTCAACCCCGAATTTCGGGCTTGGCCACGCTCATTCACTGAGCCTTGCAAGCAAGCCTACGTTCATTCCCGAGCCCAAGCCCTTCCAAAGAAATGGCAGAAACTCGCCCGGCAGGCTCTCTCCGAGAGCCCGCATCCCGACATCCTTGTGCCTCTCTTCGACTTGTAATCGGCTTTCCACGAGTGGTGACTGACACCAATATGTGGCTATCTTCTCTTCGTTCCCTTTGTTACCTTCTGTTCAAATCTCTTCTCTTATCTGCTTCTATCTGTCCTCTGGATCCATAGGATCCAACGGATCCGAGGATTTTATCTAGTGCTTGCATCCCGTACTTGCTTCGGGGTCCGCTATGGCGGACGGGCGGGCAAGCTCTTTTCTCTTCATAAGTTTCAATAACCTGATCCAGAAACTTTATTACGAACTGTTGATCCTTCTTTGGTAGATTACGAATGGCTTCGAATCGTTTCTGTAGATATCCCATGCCCGCCTGCTTGCGACAGCTTGCGGCGGGCTTTGGACCGAGAAGCCAGTATGGATCTACCTTTAAAATATCCGCCAGTGGTACGAGAAGAGAGCAGGGGATATCACCATTGCCGCATTCATAATACGACAAAGTACGCTGAGGAATACCAAGCCTATCAGCTACCCGCTGCTGCGACAGCCCGGCTATCTTCCTGGCCTCCGCCATGCGCTTCCCTATATTGATCTTTGCTTCTTGTCTATTACTACTCATAAAAATATTCCTTAATTGAATTTTAACCACGTTTTTCACGAGTTCACAGTGCGGAAGTATTTCATCCCGTACTTGCTTCGGGACGCCAAGACGTATGGTGTTCGGCTATGGTAACCTATGCCGGACGCCGTACAACGCGGGCGATTCTGTGCTGTGGGCTCGCCTCCGGTGAAGAAAGTCAAATATTTTTGTTTCTTCTTTTCCGTTATCGATTCTTATGACTATTCCATTTGGCTTTCTTCATGAAAAGCGTGGCTAGCAGTATATTGCTAAAAAGTATACGAAAAAGAAAGTAGGAAATTATTAAATATCCTGCTTGACGTATTTTGGAAAAGACCGCTTTGCGGTCCCGTCAATAGGGTAATACTTAAATAAGAGGACTGACGCCTATTCCTGGAAAACTGGAAAACTAATATGAGACTCGCACGGTCATTCAAATCCGGTCAACAGATTGAAGATGCAAACTTAATAAAGACTGAAGATTATGTCGCCAACGCTATTAGTAGAGACAACGTCGTCCTGTGAAGTCAAAAAATGGACTATCCGCAGGAACAGGTGGATTGCGCCTTGACTTCACTTTTCATGTGTGACCCTGCTAATCTTAATCTCTAATCTCATCTCTTAATATCTGTTTAAATCTGTTTTATCTAGTCCGCTGCGGACGGGCGGGCAACTCTTCTCCTCTTCCTCCCCTCTTGCCTTTTCTAATATGCTTACAGGGATAGGATTAGGGAAGGTTGGATAAAAATGTCTAATGTCTAGGGCAGTCCCCGAATTCCTATTTTGTAATAAAATAATGTTGTGCGGTGTTACACAGGGTAGTTGAAGAATCTATAGCGTAAATCATAAGGAAGGTGGTGTTTAGATGAGCAATAAACTTAAAGTCTGGTTTTCCTTGTGGCTGCTTACAGCCATGATGGTTTCGGTAAATGCGCAGGAACAGGCAAATAATACATTAACTGACCAGGAGAAGGCTGATGGATGGCAGTTATTGTTTAATGGCAAGGATCTGACCGGGTGGAGCGGACAGAATGCAGCTGTTCCGCCAGAATGTTGGACTGTGGCAGATGGAGAGATTACCCGCAGTAAAAGTAAAAAACGTGGTGATATAGTAACCAGAGAATTGTACGGGGATTTTGAATTAACGCTGGAATGGAAGATTGCATCAGGCGGAAAC
>JBHORK010000147.1:0-4269 GCA_042565725.1 Verrucomicrobiota bacterium | reverse complement strand
ACGCATTCCTGATAAATAGTCGACAGGCGATATTAGAGGTGTTCAGGCGTAACAGTCAATCTTCCATTTCTCGGTATGGTAAGGAGTTTCTGTGAAGAACCGTAAAGAACGGAAATCTTTCTGCCCCGTTCTGCCGTAAGGACCGCTTCTGTCAGTTTGCCGTCTGTCCATGATATGTCCACGCCTATATTGCCTCTTGCTCTGAGCCCTTTGACTTCGCCTTTACTCCATGTATCGGGCAGGGCGGGCAGAAGATGTATCAGCCATGGGCTGTGATTTTTATCCGTTGTTTTTATTCTGTTATGAGACTGAACAAGCATTTCAATCACAGCTGCTGCATATCCGAAATTGCCGTCAATCTGGAATGGCGGATGGCTGTCAAAAAGGTTCGGGTATAGATTGTTGGAAACCAGGTCCCGCAGGATCCAATATCCTTTATTGCCGTTATGGAGCCTTGCCCATAATGCCATCCTCCATGCTTTGCACCAGCCTTTGTCGCCTTTGCCGCGGGATTTTAATGATGTCTCCGCGGCTTTTGCCAGTTCCGGTGTTGTGAACGGATTATACAGATAACCATAACAATGTAGTAAAGGTACAAACATCATAAAAAACATACGAATATTTCTTGCCGTTGTTCTCTTTTTTCCTCTTTGCTTGATTGGGGAAGAGGTTGATCTTATTCTGGTAGCGGGTCAGTCTAATGCTGTTGGTGCGGATTCGCCAATGGATCAATTACCTCCGGATCCATCCGATAAAAATGTAATGTTCTGGTGGCGGGCAGGCAAAAAGCCGCCTGATGCGAAAGACAGCAGTTCCGCTCAGGAATGGATGACTCTGCAAGCTCAGCCGCGAGGTCGTGATAAAAATTTCAATTGTAAAGGCGGTGGGTTCGGCCCGGAAATAGGTTTGGCACGTACACTGCTCGAAAAACAGCCCAAACGCAAAATTGCTATTGTCAAAGTTGCCTACAATGCCACAAGTATAGCTGTTTGGGAGCGCAAAAATCCTGTTTTTGAGCAGAAGAAATCTTATGAAAACTGTTACGAAGCGCTCTTTGTCGAAACAAAACTCGCCATAGAAAAAGCGGGCAAGCGTGGTATAACCCTGGTTCCGCGAGCATTTATATGGGTTCAGGGAGAGAGTGATGCGAGCAAGGAACTGGTTCCTGAATATAAAGACAGTCTTCAGCAGTTGATCAAAAACGTGAAAAAAGATTTTAATGCCCCTAAAATGATCTCTTTATTGGCAGTCAATACCAAGTTCAGATATGGCAAAATGAGATCTGTGAAAGAAATCGCCCAGGAGCAAAAGAAACTTGCTGCTCAAGATAAGCTCATTGAATATATTGATAGCTCCAATCTGGAAACCTGCAATGCTTATCACTTCAGCGCTAAGGGGACACTTGATTTAGGCAAACTCTTTGCCGAAGCTCTGATGAAAATGGAAAAATGAGAATCACTCCGGACACAATCTAAAAAACAACAAAAAAGGAAGAACATCATGACAAAACAAAAATCATATTCAGAAAACCGAACCATTGCATTGTTCATCATATGCGCAATAGCTGTAATTACAAATGCTGCAGTTTCTTTCGGAAAAACACTGCCGCCTGAACCGGTATTACCTGTTCCTTCCAAAAAGCAGCTCGACTGGCAGCGCATGGAGCTGACCATGTTTATTCATTTCGGACCGAACACCTTTAACGATGTGCAGTGGGGAACAGGAAAGGAACACCCAGACGACTTCCATCCGAAAAATCTGGATTGCAGGCAATGGACAAAAGTGGCCAAGGAAATAGGCTTCAAGCTGATTGTTCTGACAGCCAAGCATCATGATGGTTTCTGTCTCTGGCCGAGCAAACACACAGAACACTCGGTGAAAAACAGTTCCTGGCGCAATGGGAAAGGCGACGTCATGCGTGAGTTTGTAGATGCCTGCAAAGCGGATGGTATAAAAGCCGGATTCTATCTGTCGCCATGGGACATGAACGCAAAAACCCGTGCCACCCCGGCATACGCCGACTATTTCAAGGCACAACTCAACGAGTTGATGCAAAACTACGCCCCCATTCATGAGGTCTGGTTTGACGGCCAGAACAGTACGAAAGTGGTTGGGTCAAAAGCTCCGTCACCATGGGCCGGTTTTTACCAGACAATATATTCCAACAATCCGAATGCTCTTATAGCAGTCAACGGACCTGATATCCGCTGGGTAGGCAACGAAGGCGGCTTTGCCAGAGAAGGTGAATCCAGTGTGCAGGACCCGAAACCGAGGCATCATCCTGGTGAGACAAACAAAGTCTGGCATCCTGCAGAATGCGATACTCCACTAAGCACCTGGTTCTATAACAGCAAGAAAAAGCATTGGATCAAAAACCTGGATAAACTGCTGGATATTTACTTTAAATCGGTAGGACGCAACAGCGTATTATTGCTTAATGTGGCGCCTCAACCGCCGGATGGACTGTTTGGTGAAGCCAATGTCGCACGATTACGGGAATTCAGGAAGGCTCTGGACGAAATATTTTCTGTGGATTTTACGCAAGGCGCCAAGGTAACGGCCAGCAATGTTCGAGGAAACGATATCGCTTTTGATGCAGGAAAAGTTCTGGACAATAATCTGGATACATATTGGGCCACTGATGACAAAGTCACATCAGGATGGCTGGAAGTGGAGCTTGCTGAACCTCGAAAAATTAATGTTATAAATGTGCAGGAAGCCATTTTCCTCGGGGAACGTGTAGAAAAGTATCACGTTGAAGCAATGGTTGACAACAAATGGGTTACTGTCGCAGAAGGCACTGTGATCGGACAGCGCAACCTGCTTCGCACAGAACCTGTAACCACCGACCGGCTGCGTCTGGTAATTGACAAGGCAAAGGCATGTCCGACTATTTGTCGGTTCGGTGCATACTTCAACCCTTATCAAAAACCAGCCAAAAAGAAAAAATGAAAAAGCTGAAAAAACCGACTGCAGATCTTATCAGTTGTTTTGCCCTAGACACACCAGCGTTCCGTCTTTCAGGGATAGATAAACTCTATTGCCGGCAATGCTAATCCCGTCAAAGATTGGCGGTGAATCAATCTTAAATTCTGTCAGCTTCTTTCCGGAATCCTTGGCAAATGCCGCGACAATGCCGCCTTTCCTTCCTTCATAAGCGCCATACGGGTCTTCCTTGTCAACGACATCCGGCGGTCCTGCGACCCACAGCGTTTTATCGGCAGCAGCCATCGCCTGTATCCTGACAGGAACGGTTGCGTCCCATATATGTTTTTCATTAAGGCCAGTAAAGAATGCGCCGGGGCCTTCGATTTTCATTGTCGTTCCTGATTCAGTTATTTTTTTCTCCATCTCGCGGCTTGGCGCGCTGTAAATAAGGTAACCATCCTGAGCAGGAACGAAATCAAGACTCCAGAACTGGCCCGCACGGCGGCGCCTATACATTTTTACTCCAAATGTTGTTGCGGCATCAAAGGCCATAATGTTGCCGTAGTTTTCGCCAACGAGCCAGTAAACGCGGTTATTGAACGAATCATCTGTAAACCCTGATGAGGCATATAATCTCAGCCCTGTTTTTCTGAGGAACGAAAGATGTTCTGTTTTGATATGATCAGTTTTCAGACTTTCAAGTGTCGGGCTGAATTTACGATGTCGCAAATATATATTCTCGCCGTCACTGACAAGAACATCCGACTGTACACCGGGAAAGAAATACGTCGTGCCCTTTTGATCTTCACCAGGAACAGGAGGCTCGGAGATGACAACATGATGAAGTTCTTTTCCCGTTTCAGGATTTAATGCGTAGAGATGGATCCCTCCGTCAATAAGCGATGAACGTCCCGCTGCCGCGTACGCAATATCATCTTTAACAAGAATACTGCCGGCCACAGGCCATGCTGATTCAAGCTGACCGAATGAGCCGATACGTCTCTCCTCGGGCGCGCAGCGGAAACGCCATCTGAGTTTTCCGGTAGCCGAATCAACAGAGTATACCCAGCCGTCTGCCGATCCAAAAAGCAATGTTCCGCGGTAATATGTGGGAGGAGTATCAATACGGCCGCCTGATGTGCTGGCCCATAAAATGGCGCCGTTTTTTGCGTTAAGACACAAGATCGAGTGGGTTTCGGGAGCGGCAACAAAGACTTTATCACCAACCACTACAGGCTGTGTAATGCGTGTTCCAAGATCGACATCCCAGCGCCGTTTTATTTTGGCTGAAGGTTCACAGGGCGAAGAGCCGGATGTCGTTGACAAGGAAGACCCGTATGG
>JBHORK010000146.1:0-4295 GCA_042565725.1 Verrucomicrobiota bacterium | reverse complement strand
CAAGACGGTGAAATCGATAGCGATCCCGATAGCGATTTCGATGGGGTTAGATTTGACTAAGATGAATATAATAAAATAATGATGTCAAAGTGACAACTTTAAATCAGGACTTGACCTTTTACGGTTCCTGTAGGTATGTGTCAGGTTTAGGGGAACAGGTAGAATTGCTTTTAAATTCTGAATACTGACTCCTGAATACTGCTTTTTGCACTACAGCGCAAAAAGCTCGTAACTCTTGTATCCTGTAACCTGTAACTTGTATCTTATAACTTGTAACCTGTAACTTGCAACTATAGAATCTGTGCTATGAAAAAGCTTATTATTACCGGAAGCAGTGGGCTGATTGGATCCGAATGTGTGACACATTTTGATTCCAGTGGGTGGATTGTGCATGGCGTGGACAACAATATGCGCAAGGATTTTTTTGGCGTGGATGGTGATACCGCCTGGAATTTGGAACGAATCAAATCCATGACGAAAAACTTCAGGCATCATGCGGTTGATATACGGAATCGCGGGGCTGTTCTTGAACTGATAAAAGAAGTTTGTCCGGATTTTGTAATTCATTGCGCGGCTCAACCGAGTCATGATCTTGCGGCTTCACGGCCTTTTGATGATTTTGATGTGAATGCTCTGGGCACGATGAATGTGCTGGAGGCAACCAGGTTATATGCGCCGGAAGCTGTGTTCTGTTTTATGAGTACGAATAAAGTGTATGGTGATGTGCCGAATGAATTACCGTTAAGAGAGCTGGAGACCCGTTGGGATTATGCGGATCCGGCGAATTATGACGGTATTGATGAGAACATGCGGATTGACCGGTCCACTCACAGCATATTTGGAGCGGATAAAGCAGCGGCGGATGTGATGGTGCAGGAATACGGGCGGTATTTCGGAATGAAGACTGCCTGTTTCAGAGGAGGGTGTCTTACGGGTCCTGCTCATTCAGCAGCGGAACTGCATGGGTTTATAGCTTATGTGGTTAAATGTGTCATCAAGGGACGGCGTTATAAGATTTTCGGATATAAGGGCAAGCAAGTGAGGGACAATATTCATTCGGTTGATGTATGCAAGGCGCTTGAAGCGTATTATAAAAATCCGAGATGCGGAGAGGTATATAATCTTGGGGGCGGCCGTGCGAACAGCGTTTCTGTTCTTGAAGTCATTGATATGGCTGAGTGCGTGACAGGAAAAAAGCTGGAATATGATTATGTTGAAAAAAACCGGGTAGGGGATCACATCTGTTACATCTCTAATCTTACAAAGACACACGAGCATCTGCCCGGATGGGATATAACGAAATCACTTCAGGATATTCTTGAGGAAATAGCAGAAGCATATTCAGGGTAAGTTTTATGAGTATTCGACCTTCAGCCAAATTCTCTTTAGAGACTGTCGGTTGGCGTTCCCGAATTGTTGTTGTTTTTATTTTAATGACAATTATTTCTTTGTTGTCATTCGGATACTTTCTGACCGTTTATTTGATGCCCGATGTTGTCACGCCTGAAAACCTGGCCTTTATAATTGCTCTTAGTCTTGTTCTGTCATTCATTGGATTTTTTATTTTATGGAAAATACTTCGGTCTTTATCACGATTCAAAAAGTATGTTGAAGCGGTGGCGGATGGTGATCTTTCGCAGAAGCTTGCTGTTCAAGACAGACCGGAATTAACCAGCATAGCACGCCCTGTGCAGGTTATTGTCGAAAGGCTCCAGGAGGACAGATTGCGGTTGAAAAATCTTTCCAGGGAATTAGAGAAAAAAGTTGAAGAAAGAACTTTTGAACTGGGACGGACCAATGAAGCTCTTCAGCGCGAGCTTTCGGATCGCGAGAAAGCCGAAAATGAACTGCATACGTCTCGCCGCCAACTACAGGCGCTGGCGGCGCGTCTTGAGTCTGTCCGAGAGAGAGAAAGAACGCGAATCGCGCGTGAGATTCATGATGAGCTGGGCCATATGCTTACGGGGCTTAAGCTGGATTTAGCGTGGCTGGGTAAGAAACTGGAAGGAGCTGAAGACAAACAAACTCGCAAGAAGTTTGCTGATAAAATCATATCTTCAGGCAAACTGCTGGATCAAACTATTCAGATTGTAAGAAGAATAGCGACTCAACTCAGGCCGGAAGTATTGGATCATCTGGGGCTAGTCGCTGCTATTGAGTGGGAAGCTCAGGAGTTTGAAAAGCGGACGGGTGTTTCATTTTCTATGAAAGTGCCTAAAGAATCCGAAATATTAAGTCATGATCAGGCAACAGGGTTATTTCGTATTTTTCAGGAAGTGCTTACAAATATAGCGCGTCATGCAAAAGCAAGCAAAGCGGAGGTTTGGCTCGAAGAAGAATCCGGCTGGATTATCTTAGCAGTAAAAGATAACGGTATAGGTATTGAGGAGGGGCAGATATTGAATCCTCAATCGCTGGGTCTTCTCGGGATGAAGGAGCGAACCCGCCTTCTTGGCGGAGAGCTCAGCATAAGCGGAGAAAAGGGAAAAGGAACCAAGGTGACAGTAAAGTTGCCAGTGTAAGGAACGGGGAGTGCGGAACGGGGAAGGCGGAAGTCGGAAGGCGGAAGTCGGAAGGCGGAATGGGGAATGGGGAACGGGGAAGGCGGAATGGGGAGTGCGGAATGGAAAAAAGATGGATACAGAGTAATTTTAAAGAGGATGAATCAATTTATCGAATTTTTCGCAATTGCTGTTCTTCTATTAACACAGCAAGAAAGAATAAATGAGTCCAAAGCATAGTAAATCCGCAATCATAAGGGTATTGATCGTTGATGATCATGCCGTGGTTCGGCGTGGGTTAAGGCAGATTCTGGAAGATGAACTGAAAAAAGCTGAATTTGGTGAAGCAGAGAATGCCCATGAGGCTTTGGATCGAATTCGTAAAGAGAAATGGGATGTTATTGTACTGGATATCAATATGCCGGGTCGAAGCGGAATGGAAGTCTTAAAAGAGGTAAAACAAACACATCCATCTTTGCCTGTTCTCGTGTTAAGTATGTATCCGGAAGAACAATATGCCATAAGGGTGCTTAAATCCGGGGCTGCTGGTTATATGACAAAAGAAACCGCTCCTGAGGCCCTTGTTCAGGCTGTAAGAAAAGTCATGAGCGGAGGGAAATACGTTAGTTCTTCTCTGGCGGAAAAATTGGCCAGTGAATTGGATGCCGACACAGAAAAGCCGATTCATGAAAAACTTTCCGATCGTGAATATGAAATCTTATTGTTGATAGGAGCGGGGAAAACAACCCGGGTGATTGCCGGCGAATTGTCCTTGAGTCCCAAAACAGTAGATACCTATCGACGACGTGTTCTAGACAAAATGCATATGCAGAATAATGCTGAATTGATTCAATATACAATACGGCATCAGCTTGTCGATTAACCAGCATATTGCACGCCTCAGTGCTTCCGTACTGTGAACTCATGCAATAAGCGGGTTGACGATCGTTTTTGATTATTTATGCATTATTTAAGATTTGTCTTGTAAGAAAAAACCTTACAAAAAAAACAGAATTTTGCCTGACAGACAGCTTTTTCTGTACGATGTATACTTATGGTATGAATGTTATTCATATTATAGAAATACTCTATATAATTACAGCCGTAGGAGCATTAGGGTTCTACCTGCTGAGTCGCGACATAGGATATATAATTGCAATGTTTATATTACTGACGGTAACGGCACTTTCGTTTTTTCTTTCACTCGTATGGCCGCTTATAGCTGGTGCGATACTTATTCTTATTATATGGGTTCTTGGAGTAGGTTTTTTCAGACCAACTTCCTTGGGGGATTGCAAGTGAATCAGGTGTTAGAGGTAAACACGAAAGAGCTTCAGGATAAACTTATGCCATGCGATAATCGTCGTATGTTGGTGGCCGACGATGATAAGCAGATCCGCGAAATGTTTCAATTAGTACTTTCATGCGATCTGCCGGAATATCGTTTGGATCTGGCGGTTAATGGGGCGGAGGTAATTGAGATATTTCGGTCAGCACATCCCGGAATCATCGTAATAGATGTTCGCATGCCGGTAATAGATGGCGAAGAAGCTTTTTGTGATATTCGCGGAATATGTGAAGCCGAAAACCTGGTAATGCCGTCTTTCGTTTTTTGTACGGGTTTTGATCCACCGCACGGACTTCAGAATGTTGTTGCGGAGAATCCGAGCCATTGCATACTGCGAAAACCAATAGATCCCAGCACTCTTGTGGATGCGCTTAAAGTAAGGTTGAGCCACTAAGAGTCTGTCGGACTTTATTCTGCCCGCCCGCGCCTCCCGGCGCTAGATACCC
>JBHORK010000145.1:0-4380 GCA_042565725.1 Verrucomicrobiota bacterium | reverse complement strand
AGCGTGTAGAGAATATTATAAAGAAATGCTTTCCGCATGCTGGAATACAGAGGATGGACGCTGATGTTACGAGCAGGAAAGAGGCGTATGATAAAATTCTGGGAGATTTCAAGACAGGCAAAACTGATATTCTTATCGGCACCCAGATGATCGCCAAAGGCCTGCATTTTCCTAATGTGACGCTTGTCGGTGTGATTTACGCGGATTTAAGTCTGCACATGGCGGATTTCAGGGCAGGTGAACGTACATTTCAACTGCTTGCCCAGGTTGCGGGAAGGGCTGGCCGCGGAGAAGTGTCAGGCGAGTGACGCGGTGATATGTATATGAAACACTGCAATTATCACATTTGGCGACATATCCGCATTTCGGACATATCAATGACGTAGAAAACCCGCGTCTGTTCAAGAACAGAATAGTCTGTTCAGCTCTGTCCAGCCGCGCGCGAATGGCATCAAGAAGTTCTCTGGAAAACACACTCACATGCCCTGTCCGTTCGGTTTCTATTCTCATATCAATTATTCTAACAACAGGCATTTTCCGGTTGTCGGCCCTGTTGGGCAATTCAGCAAGCTGATACTTTCCCTTTCGCGCATTAAACCAGGATTCCATGGAAGGTGTTGCCGAGCCAAGCACTACAGCGCAGTTCTCCATCCGTCCTCTCATCACCGCGACATCTCTTGCGTTATAACGCGGTGCTTCCTCCTGTTTGTAGCTTGGCTCATGCTCTTCATCAACCACTATGAGTCCAAGGTTTTTGACCGGAGCGAACACTGCCGAACGAGCTCCAATCACAATACTTGCTTCACCGTTATGGATTCTATGCCATTCATCATGCCTTTCTCCAGCCGAAAGATGACTGTGAAGAACCGCAATACAGTTTCCAAACCGACCCGCAAAGCGTTCAACTGTCTGCGGTGTTAGAGAAATTTCAGGTACAAGCACAATAGCGCCCATCTTCTTTCGCAAGGCATAATCTATTGCCTGAAGATAAACCTCGGTTTTACCACTGCCGGTAACACCGTAGAGAAGAATGGTTAATGGTTGATGGTTGATGGTTGATGGAGTTCGCTCAGCACAAACCCCGTCTCGCCCCCTCTCAGTTGGATATTGGATGTTGGATGTTGGATGTTCGACATTCGATGCCTCCCCTGAAACCTGAAACCTGAAACCCGAAACCCGCGCATCAAGACTCGTCTTGATGCGCTCCAGTGCTTCCGCCTGTTCCGGCATGAGGTTGAGCGGCTCAGTGCGCAGCATTTTCTTGTTCGCCAAAGGATCACGTCTTTGAGAAACGGATTCGATTTCAACCAGCCCTTTCTTCTCAAGGGCCTTAACGGGAGCCGCCGTGATGTTAAGTTTTCTTATCAGTTCATTTAAAAACATTCCGTCATTTACCTGCAGAATTTCCATCACCGCCTTTTGCTTCGGAGGCAGTTCTCTCTTGTCTTTAACTTCTCTTTCCTCGCTTCTGACTCCTGCCTGCCCGCCATCTTGTCCTGCGTAGCCTTGGCGACGGCGGGACTTCTGACTCCTGACTTCCGGAAAAGAAACATAGTTTCTTTTCCTATCCCCCGCCCCCTTGCGTCTGACCGGACCCGGTAAAGCAGTACGTATTGCCTGTTCAAAAGTTGAGTAATAATATTCGCTGACCCATCGAGTTAATGAGAGCATCTTTTCGTCAATAAGCGATTTATTACCTGTTAGTGAAATAATTTCCTTCAGGTCTTTTCTGTCGGAATTATCTAAAAAATCAACTATATAGCCTGTTGCCTGTGACTTCCCGAATGGCACAACAACTCGAGAACCGATACTGGCAGATTCTCTCAGGCCGGCAGGGACCAGGTAGTCAAACTTACGGTTCAACGCGATATCGACAACGATTTTAGCGATTGATGGCATCATCTCCTCATCTGGCATTGGATTCATGAAATACTGGATGAACAAATATTATGCCAATATTTTCTTATTCCAAGCAAGAAAACGGAATAGATATCTACAAGCGAATGTTTAAAAGCAAAGAAATGTTATATATTCATACAATAAAAAACCGGGTGAGCAAAAACTCACCCGGTTTCAAACAACAAACCGTTACCCGGCAAAACATTTTAATGGGTCGACAATGAATTGGTAGCTCCGGTATCTACTGCACTCCAAGTAGGCTCACTGGGACCTATCACATTTGTTATTGTGGCGGCATCATGCCATTCCTTCACATCAGTGCTCTTCTTCAGCCATTGAACAGAACTGTCGATAAAAAGAACATTCCCACCATCATTACCATGATTACCTCCGAAATCACCCCTATCTACTCCATCACTAGGAACACCATTCTTATCGCATGCAAGCATCGAATTAGCATCGGTACTCGAAACTCTGACTACAAGAACATAACTGGAGTTAGAGGATATCATGCTTGCAACATTAGCTGCTTTTGAGGATAGATCCATACTGGGGCAGATATACAATTTGGGGTTATTACCAAAATTCTGAAGAGCATTGGCCGCAGTACCCCCTGTTGCCCCGCTGTTATTGGATGAGAACGCTTTGGGGTTCTTCTCGTTATTATCCAATTGGTACAGTGCTATTGATTTGCCAATAGAAGACAAATTAGCTGCACACCTGGCACGACGAGCACGCTCCCGCGCAGAAGCCACTGCGGGTAGAAGCATACCTGCCAGAAGCCCTATAATAGCGATAACCACCAGAAGCTCAATCAACGTAAACGACCTTAACCTGCGCAATACATCTTTCATACCCAACCTCCTGTTTATTAATTTTATTAAAGATCCCACATCAAATTATGATAGATACTACTACTGAAGCTCAACCATATCTTTTATCCCCTATTCGTCAAGTCTTTTTTGAGCAAAACCAATGCTCTTTTATCATAGGATCCCCATCATAACACCGTCATACAATATAGCAGAGAACGTGCCAATCATCTCAAAACTGCAAAAAACAACAGGTTTAGCCTGAATGTTGCATCAGTCAAGTTTGCTGCATCCGCGCGGCATCAAGGACGAAGCTGTAGTGTCTACCGCAAGTCCTTGATAACAAAGCGGATGCAGTAAAATCGGATGACCCGCAGGGCGAACAAAACAGAATATTCTCCCAAAAACCAAGATTACAATTTGTAATTTCTTATTTCTCAAGAAAATCTTTGTATAACCCTATGTTTATTGTCTTTTTATTAAACATTCTGTTTTGTTCGTGCAACGTTCAGGCTAGGAAGAAAACGAATAATAGGAGGCTAAAAGGGACCAACCAAACGTTGCGCTGACGCCACACGCAAGTGCATAACTGCATCTTGGACGTTGTCCGAAAGAATTTCGGACAACGTATGGTTAATGGTCGATGGTTGATGTTTCAGCACACTCATCCTAGGACGCCGGCAGATTAATTATAACCTTCACGCCATCATCGCTTTCTTCCCATGGCGATTCAAGTTTTATGGTGCCTCCGTGAGCTTCTATAGCCAACTTGCAGAATGCCAGCCCCAAACCTATAGCAGGAACACGTCCAATCAATGAATCGCCCCGTGCCGATACAAACGCGTTAAACAATGCTTCCTTTTGCTCCTGCTGAACTGGTTTCCCCCGGTTAGCCACGTACACTGTTATACAAGCATCATGTGCTGAAGAATATCCCACTTCTATTTCGCTGCCCTTTGGCGCGTGTTCCAGAGCGTTCCATAAGAGATTGGCCATAACTCGTGCGAAAACGTTTGTATCCACATGCACCTCACATTCATTTTCGCCAACCAGTTTAATATCAACGCCCACTATATCACCGGCCATCCGGTGTTCTTCAAGAGATTCTTTAAGGATTCTATCAAGAAAAACCCTTTCACGCTGAAGCACCATCTGGCCTTCCTCAATTTTACGAATCGCAAGAAGATCATTAATCTGTATCAGGACCCGCTCCGCAATTACACGCATTGTATTAGTCAGTTCGCGCGTTTCAGGGCCTATGATATCCGTCTTTTCTTCAAAGAGCGAAAAAGACATGAGGATCGAAGACATGCGTCTCCTGAGATCATGAACCAGCATGTCCGTAAATTTCTGTTTAGCTATCTCAAGCTGTTCCAGCCTTTTTCGTATGGCCCACTCTTCACTCCAGGCTATGGTTCCAAGCCACACGGTTGCTGATAGAATGCCAAGCAGTGGAGAAGCAACGGGCAGGATTAATCCGAAAATCAGCGCAATCTCAATAACAGCCAATATATAGGCCAGCACGAGTACAACGCCGCATCCTGTCATGGTCCACGGGCGTTCAATGCGAAAAACAGACGACAAAACACATAAGGAAAAAACTATGACAATCTCGATGGTCTGCGAAAGGGTTTTTCTTGATAGAATCCTTAAAGAATCTCTTGAAGAA
>JBHORK010000144.1:0-4439 GCA_042565725.1 Verrucomicrobiota bacterium | reverse complement strand
CCTGCTGGCCACATACACACACAAAAACAAACAAAAACACAACACATAAACATGTTTTAATATATCTACTCATTACACTATCTCCTTTAAGCCAACAACCATTAACACCCGATTTCTTAATGTTTTCTACAATTAACCCTTCAAAACTTTTTTTCACATAAGACTAGTGACTAAATCTGACTTTTTTCAGCAAGTTTCTTGATTTTCGCTGCATCCAGCGCCCGGCTGTACAATTGTACCTCATCCAGACGGCCCCCGAATAGCCGATAGAAGGCATCTAAGGCTTTGCCCTGCCGAGGCTGTTGACCCAGGCAAATAGATTCAAGTTCCGGAAAAGATTCTTTCACCAAAATCTGACCCACTAAATACCCGTCAACATAAAGAGACGCCCGCATTCCCTCATAAGTAACCGCAAGATGATGCCATTGGCTATTAGAAGTAATTACAGGATTCTTCATAGTTAACACTTGAGTAAACCGCTTGTCCTTGTCCTTAACCTCTCCACCAACTCGCAGCGATATAAGCCCGCGTTCCGTTTCCCACACACGGAGTCCCCATGCTCCGGCAAGACCTAAGCGGCATATATTACCGCCTGAAGGCTTCCGTTCGGTCGCCGACAACTTGAACAGGCATGCCAATGTGCCGGCCTGAATGGATTCCCGGTGATTACGCAAGTTAATTGCCACCTGACCATTTTTCTTACTGAAATCCAGACATCCGCCACGTTCCACTGCCTTCCATTCTGCGAACTCAATATCACCATGAAACCCGTTCCCTGAACTATCCATGGCCCGCGAACCTTCAAGCTCATCAAGTCGCCACCATACGATTAATGACGGGTCTTTCTTGCAGTCATCAACCCTGATGCCTTCTGCATCCTTGAATACTTCCGCAGTCTGTCCTCCGTATATAATTTCCTCCACCGCGCTTTTTCGATTCCTGACCAGAACTCGACCGGTAATTGTCTCCACGTCAGTTCGCCCTTTTGCCGAATTAAGATCGATTTTTGTGCCTAAAATCTGAATCTCCGCATGCCGGGTAACAAAAAACATCGGAGTATTAAAAGGCTGCTTCACAACATCTGCCTCAATGCCGCCATGACTAAGCTCTACCTGCTTCGCCCTACCTGTTCCGCTAAGCGCCAAACTGCTGTTTTCCTTTAAAGTCAAGATTGAGCCGTCACGATACCGCATAATCCCCCTGGCTCCGGGCAGTGTTTTGATCACGTCACCATTCCGGACAACCATATTCTTTACGGCCCTGAGCTTACGGTCCTGCCGTAAGACCAATACACCGTCAGTTGTCTTCTCAAAAGACGCTATTCCCAAAATTGAGCTACGATATCTCTGTATGCCCCAAATTCCACCGAAAACAATTGCTATAGACGCGGCCGCGGCCAAAGTAATTCTCCACATTAACTTTGGGGCCTGACCGTGTTTGGGGGAGTTTTTTTTACTCTTAAAAGCTTTTAGCGTTTTCTTATCAATCTTTATTGATTTAACGCCTCGACTGCGTTTCCCGGAAGATTTCTTTTTCTGAAGAACTTCCATGACTTGTTTTTCTATCTTTGCTTCGGAACCTGATTCAAGCACTGCAAGAATTGACTTGGCTGTTTCATGCCCTTTAACCCCGTCCCCGAGAACAAAACCTAACGCCTGATCCAAACTTAATTGATCGTAGAATTCCTCCTGCATTGCCGGATCAGCGCGTAAAGTTTTCTCCAGCGATTTCAATCCCGAACGAGATAATTCGCCGGCAAGCAAAGCTTCTATTTCACGATCCATCATCACGCAGTCTCCGCTGTCATTTTTCGCTCTATGCATTGTTTAAGTGTTTTCCGCACACGAAAAAGACTAGTCCGCACCCATGCTGTGCTTCTGTCAAATTTTTCCGCGATCTCCTCAGATGAAGAGCCGAAATAATATCTGAATTTCAATAATTCTTTCATATGCTTAGGAAGTTGACGCATACAGTCTTCAAGATGCTCAATAACTGCCAGACGTTTCTCCGGCAGTTTATTGTTCGACATTTGCACGATAAGATTAACAAGGTATTTTTCCTTATTTGTTCTTTCACGCGCATACCTAAGTACTTCTGCCCGAACCTTATTATAAGCAACAGCCTTAATCCATGCGCCGAAATTTGAATCATCACTTAGATCCTTTATGTGATTATAAGCAAAAATAAATGTCTCGTGAGTTATTTCATCAACAAGATGAGGAAGAGGCAGTCTAATGGCGACATAGGCCTGAACGCGCTGTATATGCATATGCATCAGCTCTTCAAACGCGCCCAAATCACCCATTTGGGCCTTTGTTATCAGTTTATGTTCGGTATTTTTCATAACAATATAACCAACCTGCTTATTGCATGAGTTCGGAGTGACGAAGCTACAAGACGTGCGATGTTTCGCTATAGACTCTATGCGAAACTTCGCAGAACGCAGTAGATTTGTCGCTCCGGGCTCACCTTCATGGCGAACAAAACGGAAAAATTTCTTTTCTTAATATAATATTACAAAGTGTAGTTATCTGTTTCCCGCCAATTTTTATTACAAATGCTTTGTTATATAACATCTTACTCATAACTTTCTGCTTTGTTCGTGCAATATGCAGGTTAACGTCTCCATAACTACTGTAACATTAAAATACCTTTATGTTACGTATTTTTCAGAATATTAACAAAAAAAGACTGGATTGGTCCCATGGGGCCGACACACATATTGCATGAGTAACATGGAAAACTGCGATGCTTTCCGGCGAAGGATGGCAAGTCGCCGGGCCCCTCGACAAGGCTCGGGGCAAGCCCTTTCGACTACGCTCCCTTCTACAAGCTCAGGGCAGGCAGGGCATTCTTCTGACTCCTGAATCCTGACTCCTTAATTTGTAGGCGCTGTAATCTTATAGAATATATTCAACCAGTCATTGGAAACTTCAGTATCAACCCACACATTCGTGCCGTTGGCATTCGTGCGCGGGTAATTGGTTATCGGGCTAGGAGTCTGTCAGATTCAAGGTTTTATAGAATTCTACCAGCAATAAAAATTCTTTTATAAGATTTTGCTTTACCCATTTCTTTAAGTCTGGATCCATGAGCTCCCCCATACCGTGTAAAATTCGACTATTGGTTTGTTGGCTCACTTTTTTTCTGCATGCATCCAAATATTCGGGGAAAGAACACGTCAACCTCTGTTTGAGAATTTTTCTATTAGGTATTATTCTTTTGTTCATGTAAAACCAACAATCAAATATGTCTCTATTTGTCAGCACATTTCGACCGAGCAACGCCATCAATTTATGCGTAAACATATCCTCCAGGACCATAACATTTATGGATATGCCCAGATAATCCTTCAGTTCGTATCTGTCGGGATACTGACGATTAGAAATTTCTACTTTGAGATTTCGTTCTCCCTGCTCATAATTTAATACCAAGATTATGCCAAAATGTTTTTGGGCCTCATCGATTATCTCTCCATATTTTATCAAAATCTCTTTTGTTTTCTTATAAATCTGCTGCGTTGTTTCTTTCTGAAGAAGATTGAAGTCTAAATCTACGGAAAAACGGGGAAGATCATGAAAAAACATTAAGGCCGTTCCACCTTTAAACCCAAGCAATGGAGCCAATTCAGTATCCGAGTAAATATCTTTCAGAATCTGCAGCATAAGAAATTTATGTCTGTTTACATCAAGCATGGTTCAACAACCTCTCTGTTCTTTTTTCTAGAGCACGAGAATTATATATTCGGAGAAGAGTTCGCACTTTCTTTTTATCAATCTTATTTACGTTATCGAAATAGAAATTCTTGTTCAAATACAAGGTATCCAACAGGGCTCTTTCTTTACCTGCGATGTTTACATTATTCTTGCGCCGTATCCCTGCATCACTCACCAAAATAGATTTTTTCACCTTTCGAAAACTAAATGATCGGCCATCAATCGTTACAGCACGGGCTAAATAACTGACGGACGTAACAACATCTGAGTACTGAAAAATAATACCCTCTTTTTGCAATACCGTTTCGAGTGAAATATAAGAAGGCGTGTAAAGACAACAGGCAAGCTCTTCCCTGGAATAACCTTCTTTGACATAAATACCCTTTCTGGGATTCATTATAACATTTTTTGACACATAATAATTTAGCTTTGCTTTCAGGTTCGCAAAGTTTGTGTCTCCAGTTAAGATAGAAATATCCCTCAGCCGAAAGACGGTTTTCGGTGATTTATATACCGCAATTTTAAGATCTTTAATCATTAGGGACCCAATAGTAATAATAATTCTTACCTACAGTTCCCAATATGCCATATCTGAATAAAACTTGCAAGTAATAAATTCAGCAGTAATCCGCCAAAGGCTTACGCGCCGTGGCGGGCGGATCCTTCGACTACGCTCAGGACAAGCAAGCCTCTAGCCCGAATGTTTCATGAGTAAGATTTATT
>JBHORK010000143.1:0-4470 GCA_042565725.1 Verrucomicrobiota bacterium | reverse complement strand
AGTCGGACTATGTCCTTTTACCGTCTTCCTGAGTTCGCGGAACGCCGTTCCTGGCCTCTCTGCCCACTTCATTCCTTCCTCTCAATAACTTCACAACCCAGAAACATTTGAACCCACTCTTTAAATCACTATGGGTGTGTCCCTGTATGATCCTTTATAATGAATCACAACCACAATGCAGAAGAAAGCAATGCTGTGCATCATTGTAATTTATTTTTCTTTGTTAATGCCTGCTTCCTGCAATTCTCACAAAGCTTCTTGCCTTTAATAAAATAAATGGGGTCAGCTTCTTTTCTGCAAAAGGAACATACCCATTTGTTTTCAGCTTGTAATTCTTCGTTTCTTTTCATGGCTGAATATTAATAACACCACATTGCGGGCATCGTTTTACCAATACTAATCTGTCAAAACCCTCAAATTATTCTTTCGCATTTTACCGCAACTAGAGCAGGTCTATCTTGCTGTTTTCTGTTTTCTTTTTTTCCGATGCCTTAAATTTGAACTCTTTATAATCTTTTATTATCAGCCAATTATTGCCATTCATTAATATCAATTCAGCTTTTGCCTCTGCGTATTTGTCTTCCAATAACTTCAGCAAGCTTACCCCGCTGGAATTCGGCACGATATTGTAAATTCTCCGAGGAACAATTTCTCCGTCTTGTTCAGCCAAGAGTTGTCCGCTCTTGATTTCGCCGTTTCCATAACGGACGCATTTAGCAAGACCTGTTACAGTTATAATTTTCGCGGAATCCGTTATATTTTTCTGATTCGGATCTACGTCATTTTTCGGCGCGGTTTTTTTTATCTCTCGATATTTTTCTACAGTCAGCCACTTCTGTTCGTTTTTTTTGGCTACAGTGCCGACAATTTCCACCTTTTTATTCCGCATTTCCCGCACACATTTTTCCCCTTCATTAATCAACCTGATATTATAAACATCAGGCTCTTCTTCTCCGACATCAACCACTAATCGGCCTATGCGTTTTGCCTTATCGTTAAATACGACATACGGAATGCCTGTTAATGTCACTTCGTCCGGTTTTGTGTTCGGTTTAATTATGTTTGCATCACTGAAACCATTGTTTTCCTGACCGACAGCGTTTGGAATGTTGTGTGTTATGGTAAAAACTATTACCAAAGTACACACAACAACTGATAATATTGAAACATAACGTTTCACTGTTATTACCTCCGATTAAGTTAAAGAAGGGAAACAGAGACCATCCATTTCCCATCTTTTTTACTTATTGTGTTGGATGTTTTTTGTTATTCAGAATCTAAAGATTCAAAAGGATTGGTTTCCTCTTCAGTCTCTTCAGCTTCTTCTTTATCGACCTTTACAATACTGACTATCGATTTTAATGTGATCCTCTTTTTCTTTCCAACCTGAGTCGCTGTGCCGGTACCGACAACTTCTACTTTGGCACCAACATAATCTTCAAGGTTTATTTTCGGTTCTTCTCCCTTTTTCACTTTTTCTTTAGGCAAACGCACTTTGTTGTTGTCCTCATCCGTTAAAGTGTAAACGGCCATTGTTTTGCTACCCGTTTTTGTGATTGTGCCAGTAATTACAATCTCTTTAGATTCTTTCTTTTCCCTTGTCTTCTCCGTTCCTGTTTTATCTTTTTTTGCGGCTTCGGATGTGCTCACCATTAGAGCAAGAGTTAATATAACAGTGCCCAGAGACATATATTTCATATTCATTACAGATTCTCTCCCTATAATTTTAATTAGATTGATGTTGTATTTAAAACGCTTTTACAGTAGCTAGTAAATTTCGGGTTTTTGACGCACCTCCTTTCCCTCATTATATGCGGGAAGGACACCATTTTCTCTGACATATTCCATTACTTCTTCAGGAAGCCTTCCTCGCACTGACCATCGCACCTTATGCAAACCGCCACGCCCAATACAAAACTCTACATTTCCAGCCGGCAATGGTATATAGGGCGGCGCCTCTCCATTACGGTGGGCCATATATTCTTCAATCTCCTTTGGTCGCGGCCCTCGACCGCTGTACTGGACATATAAGGCGCCGCCCAGAAAATAAAGTTTCTGTTTGTTATTGTAATTTTCCATATCAAACGTTTCCCTTTAAAAAGTAATTATAAAGACATAAACGCAATTATTGTGCCAACATGGATAAACACAAAATTCCATAGCCAAATCACTTGTTCATTCATCTGAAGGCAAATAAACAGGAGTTTCAACCTCCGGTCAGAGTCCCAGACGCTGTTCTGCGGATTGCAGAATCATTGCCAGCATCGTCGTATAGGAAATGTCTTCTAATTTTGCCATTTTTGCCAGATGTCCATCCCAGCACCAGCCCGGGTTAGGGTTTACTTCCAGCAGTTTGGGATTACCTTTTGTATCAAGTCTCCAGTCAAAGCGTGCATAATCACGGCATTCCAGTCTTTCAAATAATTTCAGACAGCCTTCAACAATCATATTCTTTGCCTTGCGGGGTAACTCTGCCGGGATTGATTTCAAATTCCAATATGGAGAACCCGGATCCCATTTTGCTTCGTATCCGCATATCTTTGGCAGATAATCGGGCAGTGCTGAATAATCCTCTTCGATTATTGGCAGTACGTGATAGCTGGAGGGAGGGTTTCCTATTATTCCGACCGTTATATCCATGCCGCCAAGAAACTCTTCAACTATAATCGGTTTTTCATAACCTAATTTTTCTCGTATCTCTTCAATGGCATTTAACAGATTCTCCAAAGAAACGGCCACGCTTCTCTGGGTAATGCCGAAGCTTGAATCACCGAAATTCGGTTTTGCGAGAACCGGAAAAGCCAATGGCAAGTCGAATGTAGTATCTTCAGGCTCTATAAAGAAAGCTTCCGGGACCGGGATCCCCATTTCTTTTGCTACTCCGCGCACAAGCGACTTGTCATAGCAGTAAGCCAAACATTGAGGGCCTGCTCCGGTATAAGGGATACCAAATGCTTCAAGCAGACTTGGGACATGGAGTTCTTTGCCAGGATCATTGAAATAACCTTCATCACATAAATTGAATACAAAATCAGTTTTTCCGGAAAGTTTTCTGATATCATCAATCATTCTGTCATGATTATTTATATAGCTGATTTTATATTTCTTTAATGTCCTCAACGCCGCTTTCATCTGATCAATCGTGTAGAAGTCATCATCATCAAATACTGACAATGGCTTTAATGGATCGGGCTTAGCAGGATCTCCCAGAATTACTGTAACATTCTTGGTTTCACGATGGTTTTTCACCTTAAGAGACGACCATTCTTTCTTGACCAACGCGGTTACAATCAATCGTTTTTCCATCATTCCCAGATCCTGGTTTCGCTGGGAATCGGCATGAATCTCTCCATGTACAGTAACGTCGCAGAAGCCCGCGTGGGTAAGGAGATTGTCAAGATTACTCTCCGAATAAAGTCTTTCGGCATAAAATTGATCTGCAGTAACGCCTTTTTCCACATCTGTCACGATTTCTCTTGATATCAGCCGCTGGCCGTCAACTGAAAGTGAACGTTCCCGACAAACAAAATGCTTTTTCCCTATCCATTCCCATGAACGAGGCTTAAAATTATTCTTCAAATAATCCCCGTTAGTAATGTCTATCAGTAGTCTGCCCCATGGCTTAAGCACCCGGAATACTTCTTTTAATATCCTTACGTCGTCCTGTATCGTCTCAAAATAGCCGAAACTGTTTCCAAGTATCATTACTGCATCAAAAGTGTCGGCTGGATACGGCAGTTTCCTTGCGTCGCCCTCTTTGAATTTTACGTTCAGATTGTCTTTGCCTGCCACATTTTTAGCTTTGGAGATCAAATAATGGGAGCGATCCAGTCCTTCCGCATTTCTGAATCCTCGTTTTGCCAATTCAATGGAATGTCTACCGTGCCCGCAGCAAAGATCCAGAATATTGTTATCTGTTTTCAGGTCCAGGATATCAACGAATTGATTAATTTCTTTTACAGTAATGTTCCGGTCGTCCACTACATCACCATCGGTTTTCAGGTAGAGTGAATTGAATATACCTCTCCACCAGTCAGGGCTGACGTGTTCTTCAAGGTTCGGCACCGGCCCAAGTAATTTCTTTCGCCGCTGTCCGATTTTGCGTTTCCGTGCTGATGACTGTCCTGCGACTGCCTGATTCATGCTGATTTCTCCTAATTAGGGTTCTACTTATCTTGCTCTCCTGCCGCCGAACCGGAACAGGGAAGCTATTTCATAAATCCGGGTTTTACCTGCTGTTTCTACATCTTGAACTTCCAGATATATACAGGTAACTTTGAAACGCAGGCGTAATTCCGGGTCACAAAAAAAGACGAATCTTTTTCGATCCTGCCTGATTTTAATATCTTTAAATGTGTAGTATTCTTTGTCCTTTTTCTTAACAACCTCGAAACAAACAACATGGTGAACCCGTATGACAGCTCTTATTATATCTCTTTCAAGCACTCGATAGATAAACCGGTTTTGGAC
>JBHORK010000142.1:0-4507 GCA_042565725.1 Verrucomicrobiota bacterium | reverse complement strand
TGATATTTTTAGGATACGCTCATTTTTTCAAATCCACAACTTTCGGTTATACCTCCGACCCTGAATGTGGCAGGTAATACGAACATGACTTCATTAAATTGTAACGAGAATAATCTGACGGCTCTTGATATATCATCAAATACGAATTTAACGGAATTGGGTTGTGCCGGAAACAATCTGACTAATATCCTTGATATATCGGCTAATACAAATCTGACTTACGTGGACGCAGAGAAGAACTCCCTTACGGAAATAATCGTCTGGGACACAAATAATCTTCCCGCTACTTTCCTGTACGATGGCGGCGTAATTATCAGCGAGCCGTAAGGAGCGACACGGGGAAGGGGTGACGCGGCGTATTTGTTTCAAGGCGGAAAGTCAACCAACCTACCGTGCCAAGCCGGAGCCTTGGCGAAAGAGAAAGGAAATTCAACAGTCTGGCTCCAAGTGAGCAAAAGACTTCAGGCTGATGGATATTTCCGAAAATTCCGAGAGGATCTGTTTGTCCGATGTGACCAGTTTAATACCCATATCATATGCCAGCGCCACATATTCACAGTCGTATGCCGAGCAGCGGGACTCAGCCGCCTTGCGCATAACCAGGGACGAAGGCAGAATATATTCCCGTCCCGACATTTGAGATTCCGCACCATCAAGACAACGCTGTGCCGTTTCTAGGCCCATATCTCCCTTATGCAGATATTGGGTAAGAATATTGCGAAATTCGGATTTCCACAATATGGACGACACCCAGATACCGTCTCTTGCGAGGGCCTTCTCTGCAAGGTTTGTCATTTCGCCGGGAATCCAGAGGTAAGCAATCGTATTGACATCAACAACTATCATCGGCGCCCTGTGTTCTTGAACGCAGTTAAATCCGCCTGTGTCAGATAGACCCCGGCGGTTTCGCGGACCGCGCGGGCATGATTAACAACTTCTGCAGTATTCACCCTAACCCCATGAAGCGTAGCCTCAAGAGAGACAATAATCTCTTTATTCAAGCTCCGGCCATGAGCTTTTGCCCTGGATTTAAGCGTCTTATGAATTCCCGCAGGTACATTCTTCAATGTTATCGTGTTCATATGACAACCATATCACATCCATTATGGATGTCAAGCAGGAATTTGCTGCAAAAGGATTGCGGTTGGGGTTGCGAGCCGATTGCGCTGTAAGCGCATCGGATGGAGTGTTGGAGTAATGTAATTAGAGAAAGAAAGTTGTTCAAGTAAGGATAGAGTTTCCATGCTGTCTTGTCACGCAACCGTTCAACGACAAACGATTCGAGCCGCGCCGCGCCACTCGCTACGCTTGTGTAGCGGCTGGCAACCGATAAACGATAACCGTTAGATCTCAAATGGTATGGCGGGCAGAACACCGATTTTCACGCGCCGTTTCTTCGGTGGAGATTTAAAAAACATAAACATCTAATCTCATCTCTGGAAGATTATTCTTTCTGTTTTTTCTTAACAAAAATTAAGCATTATAAATTGCTGGGAGCCAGCTTCATACCCCCCCTCCGTCGGGAGACGGAGATGCTACCGCGGGACGCATTTCGTTTCCGCCACAGGCGGATGAGAAAATCGGATCGCAAGTTTATGCCGGATGCGCGGCTTCGCCGACTGAGCTGTATATGCATACGCGAGGGAGGCGAAAACAAAGCAGACGGCATGAAATCGCGATCCGATTTTCTCACGAAATGCGTTCCGTCAGATTTAGAAACGCAACAAAGCAGTTTAAATCTTAAATGGTATGGCGGGCAGAACACCGATTTTCACGCGCCGTTTCTTCGGTGGGGGTTTGCCTTCCCTGGCTTTCGGCGTTCTTTCTATAAAAGCATCTACAATCAGATTACCCTTCTGGCCCGGCTTAACTTTTTTGGCATCCGCGCTCAGCGAAATCAGCAGGCCTGTGTCATTAACAGACACATCTTTGATGGCAATACCGTCCGGCGGCTCGCTCAACTCCAGCAGCATCTGATTCACAAGCCATTTCGCGGCAGAATTAATCTGTACCTGCGTTACTTTTTCGGTAGACAGCTTTACGGGTCCTTCCGCAACAAGCGCCCACGGACGGCTGGGCCTCTTCTTTCCTGTTACAGCAACCATCCAGTCCTGTACGGGCACAAGGTGACGATAAAGAAAAGCCTGCATCATATCTTCAACAGGAACCGCCGCCCGGCAGATTTCCCGATCCTGAATCTTCGCACGCCCTTCAAGATGCAGGTTGTAAGGTTCCTCGCGGGGAACAGAGGGAATATTTAACGTGAGCCGTATCTTATCCTGATCAGCCGGGATCCGGCCGCCATGCAGTTTGAATCCTTCCGGCGCGTCTTTCAGCTCCAACGCTATTTCTGAGGAAAACCCATCTTTCCGCAAGGCGTATACAGTGATCGGAACAATCATGCCGGCTCGGGCGCTGATGACGGATGGCGTCACGCGCAGCTCAAAATCAGGTCGTGCCGTACTGATACGCAATCTATACGCGTAGGATACACCGCCTTTATTCTGCGTATCGCTCAGATAAAGTCTGTAAACCCCGTCTTTCGGTAATTTAACGTTAAGCAGAGAATCCGCATGATGCGTGGTAAGCCCGGCACCTTTATCTTCATGGTCATCGTTAACGGCCAACTGCCTGCCTTTTACATCGGTCAGTTTGAGCATGGAATCCAGTGGCGACCCCAGCCGCCGCGCCTGTATTTCAGCAACAATCCTGTCGCCGGCCCGGCCATTAAAACTAAAAACATCCATATCACCGGAACAATCTATGCGGCCGTTAACAATAAGCGGAAGCTTAACCTTCTGTGCATGTGACTGATCATTATTCGATTCATGTTCCATACATTCCGGCAATGTGTTCAATGAAAAAGGCACATAATTAGAAACCTGTTTATCCTTCCGTACGAATACCGGAAGAACTCCCTGTGTTTTATCACTGTTATTCAGCTTAAGTTTTTTTACGGGAAGATTCTCGCCTTCTATCTCCACAATTGTTCCGGAATATGCTTTGCCGCCCAAAGGGAAAATGCTCGTTATAAACGGCAGTTCGCCGAGCGCGACACGATAAACAAAATCCTCGCGCCCGCGATAAATGGCATCCTTGATCTCCAGAACATATTGACCGTCTGCCGGTATTTCGTAACGGAGTACCGGATCAGGATGAAACCGGTAATCATCCGCGTATGCTACCTGCTTCCCCTTCTCGTCATAAAGTGTGAGCGCCGCCTGAAACCAGCCGGGCACAGCGTCAGCCAGATAAGGCATCAATTTCCGGGCACTGACTTCGGCAACTATGTGCATGCCTTTTTTCGCCTTGAAACCGAAACGATCTATATCGCCCGGCATAATCTGACCGTTAATAATAACCGGTGTTTTTTCACCAATCTCGTTATCTGCTTCTTTATCGTTTGGTTCATTTTCGCGGTATTCGCGCCATTGCCCGATCTGGAAAGAAAGCGGATTCGATAATCCGGATTGCGCCCTCAACCGCAATTCATATTCTCCGGGCTTTGCATTACCGGCTACGGTGACCCGCACAATTACGGTTTCGGATATTTGAGGATTCGGTTGTCTCTTGGGATCTTTAAGTTTTTTTCTCAGCTCAAGAAATGCCTCCATATCCATATCTTTTAAACCCAGTGTTTGAGCGAAAGCCCTGAACGTCTCAAAGCCCCCTTTATTTCCGTCTTCAACACCTTTTTTTATTGCTTCCTGCTTGAGCTTGCGAAGCTCTCTGAGCTTCTGACCTAACTCACCAATCTGTTTCTTGCTCAAAGGTTTGATATGTTCAACTACTTCAGCCTGAACATTATTTCCTGACACATACACGTTAGTAACGCCGTTCAGGTATTGTCCGCCCACAGTGACCTCAAAAACAGTACCCTGCTGGCCGCCGGCGGGATAAATATAACCTATATGCGGGTCCTTGAGCTGGGCCTGTGCGGCTGATGCTGCCGCAAGGAAAACGGTCAGAACCGCGCATCTTAAAAGCTTAAGGATGCCTATTCCGGGATATTGAACATCGAACATCGAACGCTGAACTTTCAACATCGAAGTTAAGAGAAAAATTCTGGTCTGAACTTCCCTGTAATTGAACAGTGGAAAAACTTCGTTTCTTTTCCCTCTTATTTCAATGTTCGATGTTGAATGTTCGATGTTCAAAGTTCACCTTCCAATATTTGATTCCTAAACAATCTCCGTCAAGCGCCCGCCCATTTCATAACCATCTTCGGCTGTCGGCAGAACGCGCACTGTTTTGCCCTCGGGATGAGGAAGCTTTGTATCAACATCAATGCCAAGCAGTTCGTACATGCTTCCAATCAGGTCCCATGGATACACAGGCCGCTCTTTGACTTTCTCGCCCTTTTCGTCCGACGCTCCGATCACATGACCTCCTTTAAAACCGCCGCCGGCAACAACTGAGGAAAATACCGCGCCATGATGACCGCGTCCTCCGTTCCATGGCGGCGGTTTTAAAGGAGGTCATGTGATCGGAGCGTCGGACGAAAAGG
>JBHORK010000141.1:0-4607 GCA_042565725.1 Verrucomicrobiota bacterium | reverse complement strand
TTTCGCCGTTTCGCCGTGTCTCCGCGTCCTCGTGTCTCCGTGTCGCTGTTGCGCCGCGTCTCTCTTCCCCTCCTCCCTCTGAGTTTACTCTGGCAATAAGCATCGTATTTATTGCAAAATGATAATGAGTCAGCTTACAGATGCTGCTAAAGAGATTAAAAAAACATGTTCAAACGTAAACCTGAATTTATAATACTGGAACGGTCTCAGCACAATGTGTCGAGAAAGAACATCGATTTCAATGCACTGAATGTGCTTCGTCGTCTGAACCGGCATGGCCACAAAGCCTATCTGGTAGGCGGAGCTGTTCGTGATCTTCTACTCAATCGAAGGCCTAAGGATTTCGATGTCGGCACAACCGCACGCCCAAACCAGATCCGCAAGCTTTTCCGCAACTGCTTTCTGATAGGCCGACGTTTTCGATTGGCGCACATCAGGTTCGGCAGTAAAATAATTGAATGCAGCACATTCCGAAAACAACCCGAACCCGTTGACGCAACAAATGAAGAAGAAGTTTCGCTTTACCAGCATCGAGACAATACATATGGAACACCACGAGAAGATGCCAGCCGACGTGATTTCACAATCAACGGCATCTTCTATGATATTGATGGGTTTAGAATCATTGATCATGTAGACGGCCTTAAAGATCTAAAGAAGAAACTCATTCGCACCATCGGTGATCCCAACATCAGATTCTGCGAGGACCCTGTCCGGATGATTAGGGCAATCCGGTTTGCGTCACGACTGGGTTTCGCCATTGAACGCCGGACCTGGGCATCGATTCTGCGTCATCATTCGGAAATACTGAAATCCTCACCATATCGGCTTTACGAAGAAATACAGAAGTTGTTTGTGTATGGATCAGGGACCGAATCCATACGCCTGATGAAGAAATCCGGACTACTTGCAGACCTCATGCCCGAGATAGACTCATACCTTTCCCGCGTCAAAGACAGGGGCAGACTCTTCTGGCGCTGTCTCGAAGCATTGGACAAGCATAACACAGCGGAACAGGCCCCGTCAGACTCACTGATATTCGGGGCAATGTGTTACCCCATGTTTGTAGAGGAAGAAAAGAAACGACGTGCGGGCGGATCGCGTATTATCCCGCTGATTATGGCTAAGGAAATTATTCAAAACATCGGCGAAATCCTGCAAATACCCCGCAAGAATTTTTATCAGGTAGCCCATATGATTGACGCTCAACACCGTTTTGAAGGATGGGATAGCGAGCGTTTCTCAAAACATCATTTCGTGAAGCAGGAGAGTTTCATGGATGCTGCTGTTTTGTATGATATTATTCTCACCGCCAATAACAGACCCGTTCCTAAAAGAAAACCATGGCTTGATTTTTACCATGAAAGCGGTACGGACAAGCATAGCGACGAACAACCGGCACAACATCGTCGTAGACGCCACAAACGCCGTCCGCGTATCCGGCATTCGCCCGGTGACGACACGAGCAGGAAAAAATAACGCAGATATTTTTTTCAGGCCTTGTCCTTCGACACGGCCATCAGGAAAGAATAATGGAATTTATAACGAACAGAGAAATCTACGACCGGGTTATTCTGGGAAAAGTGCCGTATGCAAAGGATTTCCTCTGGCTTGCAACCTCCGACTTGAAGGATCTGCATGTAAACAAGGGCAAGCGCATGGTACCTTTTCTGGAGGTACTTGCTGATCTGGCAGATAAAGGTGTGCAAATCCGACTTCTCCACGCAAAAGAACCGGGCCCCGCATTTCGCGAAGATTTCGATAAATATCCTGTTTTGCTTAACGGAATAGAACGGATCCTGTGTCCGCGTGTTCATTTCAAAAGTATAGTTATTGATGGCCATTTCGCATATACCGGCAGCGGGAACCTTACGGGTGCCGGCGTAGGCGCAAAAGGAATAAACACTCGAAACTTTGAAAACGGAATAATCACTGAAGAGCCCGACATAATAAGCCGGATCATGGAGCAATTTGATTCCATCTGGATGGGCGCCTGCTGTGAAAGCTGTAAACGCAAGAAATACTGCTCCGATTATCAGGAACTCTCACAATGAACAATCCTGTTTTCCGACCTCCATCCGAAGCTGACAGCCTGATCCTTCAAATTGATCAAGGCTGTCCATATAACCGCTGCACATTCTGTGCGATGTACAAAGACATTGCTTATAAAAGACGCAATATTGAAGAAATCAGATTCATATTGGAGAATGAGGTTGGATCATCTGAACATGTAAAACGTATATTTCTTGCCGATGGTGATGCGATGAAGCGTCCTTACGAAGAATTATGTCTTATTCTTGAGCTGATTATTCAAAAAATACCAGGCCTTACACGTATTAACTCGTATGCTACAGGCAGCAGTATTCTCGATAAAACAGAAAAAGAGCTGCAGACCCTTAGATCTCTGAAACTGCATACTTTATATATCGGTCTGGAAAGCGGTGATGAAGAAACTCTACGAAATGTTAAAAAAAGAGAGACAGCCGAAGAAATGGTCCAGGCTGTCTGTCTTGCTCAATCGGCAGGGTTGCGAGTATCTGTAATTGTTCTGCTTGGCCTTGCCGGCAGTAAACGAAGCCATGATCATGCCATTAACACGGCAAAAGTCCTGAACCAAATGCAGCCGCGTTTACTTTCCTTTCTCCGACTGGTCCCTGTTACCGGTACGGAACTAAAAAGACAAATCGATGCGGGTGAAATGGATCAACTTTCGGAATATTCGGTAATAGAAGAAATGAGAAATATAGCAGAAAACCTTGAGCTCAAAAAAACGGTCTTTCGCGCAGATCACAGTTCCAACATTGTTCCGCTTGAAGCCCGGCTGCCGCGTGATAAAACTGACCTGCTGCATCATCTTAACAGCATGCTCAATTCAGGGAATCTGGACAAGACATCGCCGGGCACTCTGCCTTTATGGTTATAAAGAACCTTCCGGGTCGCGCCCGTTAATGGTGTTGACCCTTATAAACGGTTTTTCACCCGTCTCACACTATTGACAAACACCAGGATGGGTTATAAAGTTTATGTTAACGTTTTTTATGCTTTAATTTATAGAATATAGAAAAGAAAAAGATAACAAATGAATATATCAAGACGCAACTTTATTAAACAAACAACGGCTGCAGGAACACTGGCGAATAGTTTTTTTATTCGTAACGCAAGAGCCGCCGAAAAGAAGCTTCTCAAGATAGCTCTTGTGGGATGCGGTGCTCGTGGAAAAGGTGCTGCGAGTAATTGCAGGTCGGCAGCGGCACAATTGGGAGTAGAACTCCAAATGGTTGCCGTAGCTGATTGGTTCAAGGCCAAGGCCAAGTTGGCAGGCAGACATTGGGATGTCCCGGAGAAACAATGTTTCGGAGGCGCCACCGCATATCGCAACGTAATGGAAAGCACCGCCGATCTCGTGATCTTGGCCACCCCCCCTAACTTCCGTCCGGTCCACTTTGCGGCGGCAGTCGAAGCCGGCAAGCACGCTTTCATTGAAAAACCGGTAGCCGTGGATCCGCCGGGAGTACGAAAGGTCATTGCCTCCGGAAAACTAGCCAAGCAGAAGGGGCTGTCCGTGATTGCAGGCACGCAACGGCGCTATAAAGCAAATTATAGAAGGAACGCTTACTTGGTGCACAACGGCGCCATAGGTGATATCCTTAACGGTCAGGTCTATTGGTGTAATCAACGGGGCACAAATCCAAACGAAAGAAAAGGCAAAAGCGATCCAGATTACCTGATTACCAATTGGGGCAACTGGAGCATGATGTCGGGCGACCATATTGTCGAACAACATGTCCATAATATAGACGTTGCCAATTGGTTCATTGGACGTACGCCTGTTACTGCATACGGGTTTGGCGGTAGAGCACGGCGTAAGACCGGTAATAACTTTGATTTTTTCAGTGTCGACTTTGACTACGGTAAAGGTTGCCACGTCCATAGCATGTGTCGCCAAGTCAATGGGTGCTACCGAAAAGTGAGTGAACAATTTACCGGTACAAAAGGAACCGTTAGCGGCAACGGCAAGATCAATGCCATGGAAGAAATAAAGATCGATACACCTTCATTCATGGAAGGCGACGGTCAAGTAATCGAGCATTACGACCTCATCAAGAGTATTATTGAAGAGAAACCGCTGAACGAAGCGGAAACCATCGCAAACTCAACAATGACGGCCATTATGGGGCGTATTTCCGCCTATACAGGACAGATTATACGTTGGGCCGATGTCATGATCCTGGAAGAATCCAAGTTCTACAACTTAACCTTGGCACCAACCGCCTTGGATTTCGAAAATGGTCAAGTTGTGGCCCCCCAGGATGACATAATCCCCATACCGGGATCAGCATAACATCATAAGCAGGCGTGTGGCCTGGAACACCTTGAACAGCTGGGCAGAACGCTACACTCATGGAGAGAGGAAATCGTCTGTATGTGGCGCTTGATCATACAGGGACACACCCATATCATACAGGGACACACCCATAGTGATTTAAAGAGTGGGTTCAAATGTTTCTGGCTTGTGAAGTTATTGAGAGGAAGGAATGAAGTGGGCAGAGAAGCCAGGAACGGCGTTCCGCGAACTCAGGAAGACGGTAAAAGGACATAGTCCGACT
>JBHORK010000140.1:0-4632 GCA_042565725.1 Verrucomicrobiota bacterium | reverse complement strand
AGGTTAACAGGATGCGCTGTGAAAATTCTCATCCACAACATTTGACAATATCTCCTGGATTCACCACTTTTTCCTCATCAAAAGATTCAACCTGATCACGAATAAAGTCACGTGGAATTTCTGGATCTTGCCTATGCACTTCATCAGCAGTTCCTGTAAGACCATAGGATGTAAGAAAATCAGACTCAGTTTGATATGCGCTAGATTCGCCGAGCCATCCTGCGAGCGGATAGAACAAACGTTGCCATCCTAAGCTATGAACTGTTTCATGAACTATAATAGCAGCAAGGGGAACTACACTTCCGCAATCAAAAAGTTCTTCTACAATCCCTATTGAGCGAAACCCAAAACAGAATCTTTTTCCCCAATATCCAGATTCACCCGATTCAACTTCCATCACACGCCATCGTATTATTTTTGCCCGATTATATACATCCTCGGGTGCATACTGACTAACGAGTTCAAGGGCTTTATCAAGAGCGGCCTGTTCTTCTGCATCAGGAGAGCGACCAATAAAAGAATACACTATGTGAAGTGTTGCCATAACAGAGACTGTTGCCATTGCTAGTACAATCCCTCGTATCTTCTCCGCCATTGTCAGTCCAAGAAAGGTCATCTCCCCACTCGGATCAATGTGGTTTATAGGCTCAGAGTGGCAATAAGCATACTTATGGAGGCTCTGCGGGTCGTATAAGTTGCCACTGAAACGACCTGACGCGATCGTCGTAGACGCAGCTGGTTTTTCCCTGGCGCATCATTCCGGGCCGCACCGGATACTCCCTAAATCCCCACGGCAAATTTATTCAAAGAACATGCTGTAATTGTACGTCTGAAAAGTGAGTTTTGCAAGTGTGAATGTATTCTAATCTGGAACAGGATTATTTGCGTTCTGCTGGATGAGTTTCGGCATGAACATTCTGTAGATGTGCGATGCTGACTCGTGTATATACTGCTGTAGTTTCGAGGTTGGAATGACCCAGAAGCTGCTGTATGGCCCGTATGTCTGCCCCACCCTCAAACATGTGCGTGGCGCAGGTATGCCGGAGTAAATGGCATCCTCCTTTTGTACTGACTTCTGCACGTTCAATAAATCGTTTTATCATGCGGCTGAGATAGTCAGGATTAAAAGCATTGCCGTATGAGGATAAAAAAAGACTCTGCTCCTGCGGATCTATCAACAGTAACGGCCTGATATCCTGAAGGTATTTATTAAGCCAGATCATGGCCCGTCGGCCGACGGGCACGATCCGGTCTTTATAACCTTTTCCCAGGCGTATATGCAGCGTGGATCTATCTCGATCAAGATCACCGACTTTAAGCCGCACAAGTTCCCTTCTTCTTAATGCGCTTGAATAAAATATCTCAAGTATTGCCCGGTCCCTGATGCCTAAAGGATCGTTTATATCCGGAATAGATATCACGGCTTCGACCTCTTTTATTGATAGCGCATGATCCGGAAGACGTTTCCCGGACTTTGGTAAAACAAGCTCACTTGCGGGATTGGCTTCAAGAACCCGCTCACGGCACAGCCAGGAAAAAAACTTTTTGATTAAGGATAAGCGGCCGCTCTGTGTTGTTATCCCTAACGGCTGGCCGTTGCTTTTCCGGTAATGCCATAGATAACGCTGATAGCTTTCAAGGATCGATCGTGTGATTTCTTCAGGATAAAACAGACTTCGTTCTTCAGCCCATACAAGAAAGACACGAAGCCCTGACTGACGAGCTTGCAAAGCGTCTTCAGTGCTGTTCCGGATCTTGAGCCATTCAAGATATTTTTCGAGGTAATGCGACATCGTGGATTCACTGCGGCTTAAGCCATCGTTATGCGGGGCCTGGCCTCCGCGTTTTTCCGGATCGCGGTGACGAAGGACTTTTGTTGTTCTGTATCCTCTTATTCGCGGCATGGTCCATTCCTACGATTACGACAACACCGCGACTAATGGTCCGGATGTGCGTTTCGGACAGGCCGTCAGGTTGATTGAATAGTCTTTGTTCTCAACGGGTTTAACCTGTCGGGCCACGGGCCGACACCCCTCCGTCAGGTTGGCGGTTTTCCCGTCAGGTTTGGATCGTACTCTTAATTTCTGAACATCGAGTAATCCGATCTGATGATTAGAAGATACCTCTTTACTGTCGGCAAGCAGTTCATACTGGAACGCGCTGCCGGGTCGGCCATGACGGGCTATGATGTATTCTAACTGACGCAGGCGTTCAAGGTGTACCCGTACCTGGGTTACTGACCAGCCTAGTTTCTGCCGGACTTCACGGCGGCTAAAAAAAGCAAGGCTCTGCTCCAACTCTTCGGCTTTCATGCGTTCGCGCACGATTGTTTTTACCGATTCAAATAGTCGTCTTGTCTGCGGCGGCAGTTCATCGAGTGACTTCCCCAACAGTTCAGGGGCAAGTTTATTGGCAAGGGCTATGTCTTCAAGCGTGACAGTTATATATTCATTTTCCCCTTCTTTATGAATATGCCGCTGATGCTGATGCAGTAAGGCTATTGCGTCTATAAGTGTAAGATACTTTTCATGGTCGCGCCTGGTCCTTGTCCGTTCGGCTGTAAAGGTGAGCTTATCGGCGTAAGGATTGACTACGTCTATCGGTCGAAGCAGTCGCTGCGCGTTGCTGAGGACGTTTTGTGTTCTCTGTTTAGATTTCTTTAGCCGCAGGCCTTCCAGCGTCCTGGCCTTGCGCTGAAGCGCATGTATGCGCTCTGTCTGTTCTTTGGATTCGTCTACGGCTAATGTGAGGCATCTGTTCTGCAGTTCTTCGTCTATTTCCACGGCTGTTGTTGTGAGCATTATCATTACCGGGCCTTCTACATGGTATTCCTGTGTTTCCATTCTGCCGGTGTGCGGGTCTTTGCCTGTACTGGCGATTGTAAGCTCGCCTTCGCTCTGCAATAGCTTGAGAGCGTAACCTGCTTTCTCTGCTCCTTCTTCTTCGACTATTGCCAATATCTTGTGTTTGAGATCGGTTTCGCCCAGATAGTAAAGACTCTGCCCGGTCATGGCTGAGTATTTGACGCTTTCTTCTTCCGGAAACATCTTTAACACTGCTTCCATAAGCGCTGTTTTCCCTGCGGCAGTGTTGCTCTGTATGATAATTGCTAACGGCTTTTCAAGTTTACGTGATGTACAGGCCAGGTATGCGGCTAAACGATTATTCTGTTCTCCGACCAGGCCGCATGTTTTAAAACTTTCTTCGATTCGTTTAATCAGGTCAGGCGATTTGAGGAATGAAATTGCTTCGGCTTTTTCTTCCGGATTCATGGCTGGCATTTCTTTGTCGTCCGGTTCAAGCGCAGCATTAAGCCGTTGGTGTTGGGATTCTTCGAGGGCTAGAAGGAGTTTGCCGAGATCTCGTTTTATCAACTCCTTTTCGAGTAAGGTTTCTTCTGATGCTCGTTCGATGAACCTGCGGCGTTCGTTGTCCCTGGTCATATCAATGCTGTCCAAGTGAAAGAGGACTGAGCCTTGACCCTCAACAGTCAGACGCAGAGTTATTTTCAGGACTTCGAGGCTGCTGTTTTTATCCAGGCCACCGATACGGTACTGGCGGCTGCCAAGCTTCATGATGTGGTATTCGCCTTGGCGGGTAAGTTTACTGAAAGAGTTTTTGACAGGATCAACAGGATTAACAGGATAGGAATTTGAAGCAGCTAATTCTTTAGCAGCTATTTTATTATTAATAATGCGCGCGGGTGCGTGCGTATGTGATTTACCGTTACCAAGCCATTGCGCTGATTTTACCAGCACATCAAGTGATTTCGGGGCGGGTGTTACGGCAAGGGCATATTCGTTTGCGTCCATGCCATGTGGAAAACGGATCCGAAAACATTCTATTCCGTGCTGCTGCAAACGGTCTGCGTCACGTTTTGCCGCCTGGTCCCCTGCCCTGTCAGCGTCATAAGCTAAACGAACACGCTGTATTTTGTGTTCGAGCATTGCATCGAACAGGTATTTCGGAAAGCCTTCTGTCCCGTAGATAAATGTTACGTTCTTAAAGCCGTGGATCCAGAAGGTTAATGCATCGAGCGGTGCTTCGCATAAGATTAGTTCTGGATTATCTAATGCCGAATAATTCCATATCCCCGCGTGCGGACCAGGCAGATATAAATGAAGCGGTGTTCCTTTCCGTAAGCTGGTTGTAATCTTGCGTCCGTACATTTCCAATACGTTGCCTTCTGCGTCAAATACGGGCAGGACAACGGATCCGTTAAAGTGTTCGTGTCCTGTTTGACGGATAAGACCTAACTTTATCAGCCGTTCACGGATCGCCTTGCCTTCTTTCCGGTTTCTTTCGGGCAGACGCAGGCCCAGGGTCCGGTCGCCATAGCCGAGTTTAAAATGTTCTATGGCTTCTTCGTGATAAAGTCCTCGTTTCTGAAGGTATTTCTTTGGCGCTTCGGTATTTGTCAGCCGTTCGTGATAAAAATCTACCACCTGTGAAAAGAGTTCGGGGTCTTTGACTTCGGCTTGAAAAGGATTTTCAAGGCGTCGGACAGTTGCCCGTTTTAAGGGCTGGTCTGATGGAGGTATAAATGCTTTACCGTCTGAGAGGATTTCAAAGGCGTGACGGAAGCTTACGCCGTCGAACTTTTCTACGAACTGGATACTATTGCCTGCTGCA
>JBHORK010000013.1:0-51614 GCA_042565725.1 Verrucomicrobiota bacterium | reverse complement strand
CGCGGATAAAACTCAAACGGCTTTATCCGACGTTAGAGACCTGACATGACACTAGCGGGGATAATATTCAACCGCATAATTGCTCTATAATACCTGATATTGTAGTTACCAGTGTTTTCTTCTTGAACGGATAGCTTATTTCTTCAGGAAGAGGAGCAACTACAAAAGCTTGTTCAATATCCAGATCTTCCAGAGCCTGATAAAATCCGCGAGTAACAACAGGAGCAGATGAAGCCTTAAACTCAACAGCTATTCGGCGTCCATCTTTCTCCAGCACCAGATCAATCTCTGCACCTTTTGCTGTCCGATAGAACGATGGAGCCCAGCCATTTAAAACAGAACATATCTGTTCTAAAGCATAACTTTCCCAAGATCCTCCATAAGTCGGATTCCCGAACAGACTATTCATCGACTCAACATCAAGCAGGTTATGCATAACCCCGGTATCTCTCAAATAAATCTTTGGGCTTTTAACTAAGCGTTTCTTTACATTAGTAAAACAGGGCTGCAAAACTCTTACCATATAAGTTTTTTCAAGAATATCGATATAAGATTTAACCGTTGGAGCACTGACACCAAGCGATTGCGCCAATTTGGAATAATTTATTACTGATCCACTGATATGAGCAAGCATTGTCCAAAGCCGACGAACCGTCTGTGTCGAGACATTAAAACCCAATGCCGGAATATCCTGCTCAAGATAGGTTCGAATAAAATTCTGCCTCCAGATTCTACTGGCCTTTTCATCATTTGCCAGATAACTATCGGGGAAACCGCCCCTCAGCCAATGATCTCTGTATTTTGATTGGTCAATCTCATGGATCAAAAAAGGAGTTAAATCCAGATAAGCAATGCGCCCGGCCAATGATTCGGATCTTTGTTTCAGTAATTGAGGAGAAGCTGATCCCAGCAGAAGGATTTGACCAGGCCGTCTTGTCATATCGCAAATACCGCGAATAACGGGAAACAAATCAGGTTTCCGTTGAATTTCATCGACACAAATAAGTCTGTCATTATTCATTCGGAGAAAAGATTCCGCATCACTCAACCGATTAAGATGCGAAGGTATTTCCAGATCCAGATAAACAGCATCCGAATCATCCGCAACAATTCGTTTGGCCAATGTTGACTTACCGCACTGTCTTGCACCAAGAATAGCGACAACGGGAAACTGCCCCAGGGACGCCCTGACATCCAATTCAAGATAGCGGGTGACATATGATTTCATAGATAAAACATATCAATACAATGCAAAAGAAGCAAGGATTAATATCCCATATTAAAAGTGTAGGTTTTAATATACCCCCTAATAGGCGCAGATCAGTCAAAAGATCGAGGCAAAGAATTGAAGGATGTGGAGAAGAGATAAAACAGGGACAGCACTGCTCTCATTCATCACTTTTCAGACCATGTTACTCTTTTGATTTAGCAAGGCCTTCAAAACAAAACCGATTAACGAATAACAGAATTTGCGTTACAACGCAAATTCTTCGCCCTTATTATATGTTGACTAATTCATTAAAAGGACTTATTTTGTTACAAGAATTATAATCTAAAGGGGTTATTATATGTCTGCAATAAGATTTAAAAGGCTTGTTCTCAACGATTTAGAGGATTGGAGGAGTTCTGAGAATAGAAAGCCTCTTGTTTTGCGGGGTGCGCGCCAGGTGGGGAAAACTGTAGCGGCTCGTATGTTTGGCAAAACATACAATCACTTTGCTGAAATGAATCTTGAGACGAAGGAGCATTCGGCTCTGTTCCAGAGAATCCGGAAACCTGCAGAAATCATTCAGGCAGTTAAACTGTTAAAAGGAATTCCGCCGAAAGAAAAGGAGTGGCTTTTATTTCTGGATGAAATACAGGCTTGTCCGGAGGCTGTTGCAAGCTTGCGGTATTTTTACGAAGATATACCCGAGGTTCATGTTCTTGCCGCAGGTTCTTTGCTGGAGACAGCTTTGCAAAAAAAACATATTTCTTTTCCTGTCGGACGGGTAGATTTTCGCTACCTCTATCCTATGTCTTTTGAAGAATTTCTGGGAGCATTGGGGAATTCTAATATCAAAGAAGTTTTTCAAGAGGTGCCGTCACCAGCGTATGCTTATGATCAACTGTTGTCCTTCTTTCATCAATATGCGTTGGTGGGGGGATTTCCTGAGGCGGTTGCACGTTATGCGGAGACCAGAGATATTACAGCGGTTAATCAAGTCTATGAATCATTGTTCTCGGCCTATATTGATGATGTTTCAAAATACGCCCGTAATACTACTATGACCCATATTCTAAAACACTGCTTGAAGTCTGCTCCGGCGGAGGCAGGCACCAGGATTAAGTTTGCGGGATTTGGTTCTTCGAATTATGGATCCAGAGAAATTGGAGAGGCGTTGCGGACTCTTGAACAAGTTATGCTGCTTTCGCTTCTTTATCCGACAGTATCAACCAGCGCTCCTTTTCTTCCCAATATGCGTAAATCACCGCGACTCCAGTTTGTTGATACAGGATTAATGCAGTACCTTGCCGGAACACAGCAGGACCTTATTGGTATTGATGATCTATCTGCCGTTTTTCGCGGAAGGATTTTAGAGCAGTTAACAGGGCAGGAGCTTATGTCAAGATACTCTGCAGTACGACGGGCGCCATTATTTTGGGTTCGCAACAAACCACAATCACAGGCAGAGCTTGATTTTCTTGATGTTCGCGGAACAATGCCAGTTCCGGTAGAGGTGAAATCAGGTTCTGAAGGAAAACTGAGATCATTGCATAGGTTTATGGAAATGCAACAGAATGCCGAGATGGCCATCCGGCTTTATCGGGGTACGTTTATAGATCAGACTGTTCAAAGAGCAGGAAGGCAGTTTCGTTTATTGAACGTTCCCTATTATCACGCATCTAAGGTTGGTGAGTATTGTGATCCGGGGTGGTGGAAGTAACAAAGAATCAGCCTGAGTTCGCAATGGAAAACATTGCCGGCACAATTGTCGGCTTCAAATGCCCTGCCTATGTCAAAGGCATAAATGTGCCCGGATATCATTTACATTTTATCAGCAGTGACAAAACGCAGGGAGGACACATTTTAAGTCTGGAGATTACGAAGGGAGAATGTGAAATCGACGTTCTTAACCTGTATTCCTTGGCGCTTCCTGTAAACACCAGTGCCTTTAGCGGAACAGATCTGTCAAAAGATCGAAGCAAAGAATTGAAGGATGTGGAGAAGAGATAAAAGGAAGGATGTTACGCGGCACAAAACAACCACTTAACGAAGAAAAGCCCGAAGAATATTATACTTCTGATGCAGCCGCTCAGAACAAAGTATAAATAAAAGGCGCAGCAGCCTGACCACTGACAATAAGCAGCCCTAAGAGTAAAAGAACAAAGATTATAGGAATAATCCACCAAGCCTTATTCTGCCATGCAAATCCCAGGAACTCCTTTATCAACCTGTAAATGTATTTAAGAAAAATCATCTTTTCTTGTCTCTCTTTAATCTATCTTTTATACAAAAGAATCAGTCTAACTCAAAGTCATTTCTCCAATCCTGCGCTTCTTTCCATGCCGGCTGTTTCTTCTTATCCAACAAGAAAGACCCCATTACAAGATAGTCCATTTCCGTACGCATAAAACATCTGTAAGCATCTGCCGGAGTGCAAACCACAGGCTCTCCACGAACATTAAATGATGTGTTTATAATCACACCACATCCGGTTATTTGTTCAAATGATTGAATGATATCATAATAAAGTGAATTTGTTTCTCGGGATACGGTTTGAATACGAGCAGAACAATCAACATGTGTTACCGCTGGTATGTCGGATCGTTTGGTGTTGATAATATCGCTAAAGGATTGCTTGGCTATCTTATCATTTCCACAAAGACGATCTTCTTTCACCTGTCCCACCAAAAGCATGTAAGGAGATGGGTTCTCCATATCAAAATAATCTCCAACACGTTCCTCCAGGCATGAAGGAGCAAAAGGCCTGAATGACTCCCTGTATTTAATTTTCAGGTTCATTATTGACTGCATTTCAGGAGAACGAGCATCACCGATAATGGAACGATTCCCTAATGCTCTCGGGCCAAACTCCATTCTACCCTGAAACAACCCTATCACCTTTTGATCACCTATCAAATGTGCTATTGTGCTGGATCGATTTTCTTCCGAAAGCTTCAGGAACGGATACCCGTTATTTTCCATGTAAGACTGTATTGTACTGTCTGCAAATTCAGGCCCAAGATATGAACCGTTCATACTGTCATGCACCCCATCAGCTGTACGGGCCTTTTTCTTTATCACATGCCATGTAAACATAGCCGCACCAAGCGCTCCTCCCGCATCACCGGCAGCAGGCTGAATCCATATATTTTCAAAAGGCGACTCCCTGAGCAGGCGTCCATTAGCAACACAATTAAGCGCCACACCACCCGCCATACAAAGATTTTTCTTTTTGGTCTGCTTATGGATATAACATGCCATCTTAAGAATCATTTCTTCAGTAACAACCTGTATGGATTTTGCCAAATCCATCTCTCTCCTGGTAATTTCAGCTTCTGCCTTGCGCGGAGGCCCGCCGAATAGTTCTGCAAACTTCTTATTGGTCATCGTCAAGCCATCCAGATAGCCGAAATAATCCATATTAAGCCTGAACGATCCATCCTCACGAAGGTCGATAAGATTATCTAGAATAATATTAGCGTATTTCGGCTCACCGTATGGTGCCAGCCCCATCAATTTATATTCACCTGAATTAACCTTGAAACCGACAAAATAAGTGAATGCAGAATATAAAAGCCCCAAAGAATGTGGAAATCTCAATTCACTAAAAAGTGAGATATTATTATTCTCTCCTATTCCCATGCTTGTAGTAGCCCACTCACCAACACCATCAAGATTCAAAATAGCGGCATCCTCGAAAGGTGAAGGGAAAAAGGCACTTGCAGCATGTGATTCATGATGTTCGGGAAAATAGAATTCGTGAGGCATATCAAAACCCATTTCCTTCAAAGAAGTTTCAATTCTGACAGGAATCCAGAGCTTCTGCTTCAACCAGATGGGCATAGCCATCATAAAAGACCTGAGCCCATAAGGAGCCACTCCAAAATATGTTTCAAGAATTCTTGCAAACTTCAATATAGGCTTGTCGTAAAAAGCCACTGCATCAAGCTTCGAAACATCACCTTTATCCAGACAGAATCGTATTGCATTCTCCGGGAAAGAGGCATCCTGCTTTATCCTTGTGAATCGCTCCTCCTGTGCTGCGGCTATGATCTTCCCATCCTTTACTAATGCAGCAGCAGAATCATGGTAATACGCACTAATTCCAAGTATATTCATAGGTTAGCTCTTGGTTGTCCCGTGGTCCCTCTCTCGTCCATCAATCATTCTCTCTTCCATCTGTTTAAATCTGTGTTATCTAGTCCACCTCGGACGGGCGGGCAAACATTCTCTTCCATTCATCATTCATAATTTTCTTCAATACTGCCTTTTATAATGCTCTAAATCTTTTACAGGTTTACGCGGCTCCCAATAAGTTCTGGCGCCGGCAGAGAACTTACGCTTCAATGGATCTTTCCCTGAAAGCAGCAGACAAATACGACCGAATGTAAAACAAATATAGAAAAAAGGAAGAAGCAATACCCAAGAGAAAGCGATCCCGATCGCTTTTGCAAGGATGCTGATTATTTTTTTTAAGCGAAAATAAAGGGGCGGCACAAAACAACCACTTAACAAAATAAAAGTTGCAGCGGATAAAGCAAAAACGCCTATTGTCTTTCTACCAAAGAAAAAGAGAACAGATCCTACAGTATACCCGACAATGGCCTCTATAAATAAACGGTGCTTCTGCAGTGGCACAGCATCCAGTTTGACATTTACACTTCTCATAATAGACATGGTTTATATCAACGTCTCCGTTACGGTGCCCCAAATCAGCACCTTGACATTTTCATTATCCGCAATGCTCTTTAATGCGTCTTTCTCCTGACGGGTTATTTCTTTTTTCGTAACAACTATTGTATTAATCTTCTTATGCTGAATTATTTCTTTCACAGCATCAATACTGCCAAAAACCTTAAACCCATGAACAAAGCGGCCATGCAGATTACTGTCCTCAGAAACAAGACCTACAACATGTTTATTTCTTTGCTGGTCAGGATGTTTAAAAGACATCTCTCGCAAAAACAAAGTTGCAGAATCGCCTGCGCCATAAACAAGCAATCGTTCTATACCATCACCAACCTCTCCTTTCTGCATGCACGATGTAGCCATTATATCCCGAACAAATCGCGGAAACATCCGGATCAAAACAAGCAAAGAAAGTGAAATGTTTCCATATATAATAACCTGATAGAAAAGATCTCTAGGCATAATATCAGTATAGAAAGACTCAATCACCGCAGCAGCAAGAATTCCTACAGTCAAAACAACTGCCAGAATAAAATAATCCGATATCCTGGCAAGACTCCATACACGGCTATAAGTACGGCCAAAACAAAGAAAGACAAAAGGAATTCCTATGCGTACAGGAACATTGTCAAAACATGCTCGAATGGTCTGCACAATACTGTTATCAATCATTCCGCCTGTTGCCGCCATCGCAACTATAAATCCAACGCAAAGAATTATAATATCGACAGGGATATAAAAAAGTGTTGCTACAAACCGGCGTGCCGGACGATTCATGCCACGCAGTATAGCCGCCCCACTGTCCCACAATTCAAACCGTGCCAAGTGCCGCATGATGACATAAGATGCCGTAATAAACGCGAGTATATAAATTGCCAGCGCATACGAATGATACACCATACTCAGAAACCCGACAGCGACAAGAACTGCTGCAAAGACATACAGAAGCAAAGCCACCTTCCTTTGAGAAAGTCCTGAACTCACTAAACGATGATGCAAATGCTCAAGATCAGGACTGAAAACTCCGTTGGTCGATTTCTTATCGTCTCCGCCGCAGCCTGAAGAAGACCTGACCGATCTTCGCCAGACTGCCAGAACAGTATCAAACAAAGGAAGACCTACAGCCAGCAAAGGGACACCAACGGTTGCCACCGCGGTACCTTTAGCGCCTGTACTGAGTGAAACAGCCGCAATAGTAAAGCCCATAAACATACTCCCCGCATCTCCTAGAAATATGCTTGCCGGATGAAAATTATAACGAAGAAAAGCAAGGCAAGTTCCCATCAGCCCCAGCATAATTAACGCATCCCCAGGCATATGCCGGAAAAGAAATGCGCCTCCCATGCCGAAAGCCGCTATACTGGCCAGACCGGACGCCAACCCATCCATCCCATCAATAAGATTGAAAGCATTAATCAGAGCAAGAAACCAGAACACAGTTATAATCAAATCCAAAGCAAACGGCAGATGGAAGCCTGCCACTTTCCCTACCCGCATATCAAAAGCAAACGCCAGCACAGCAATCACTACCTGACCGCCAAGCTTTACAAAGGCTTTAACGTTGCATATATCGTCAACAATACCTAGAACAAGCAGAATGCTGGATAAAATACCGAAACATTGCCACCAGAACAAATCAAGCTGTCCTTCGAAAGAAGCCCATGGCGCTAGAAATACAACCGCACAAACGGCATGGAAGCCCAAAAAAACAGCAATGCCGCCACCATACGGAATGGGATGTGAGTGCACCCTTCGTGATTCAGGGTGATCTATCATCCCAACCCTTAGCGCACACCTACGCATCAGAGGCGTCAAGAAATATGTCACCACGAAACCTACGGCTAAAACAATCGGATATTTAAGAATTGCCTGTAAATCCATTTTGAGCTCTCTTTTCTCTCATATTATGCACTTTCTTCCAGTTATGCCCTACCAATGGCCGGCATCTACGTTTGACACTAGCCCCAATATTTCACGAGACCCCTAAAACAAGATGGCAACTCCTTTATAACCAGCTATAGTGCAGCTAGTTACAAAAACATAACAGAAAGGAATTACCATGACAAAGTGTAGCGCTCAAGAAGAGCTGTTTCCAGCATATAAGTCACATAAAATCGAATTTGATTTTAACGGTGACGATATCACGAGTGACGCAGGCAGCCTGCTTCTAAGGCAAGCAGATCTTTGCATTGGCCTGACACGCGACTTGAGCAAAGCGCTTAAGGACAATCGCCGCACAAAGAGCTACGATCACTCTCTGCAAGAGCTCTTCAAACAGCGGATTTACGGGCTGGCTCTTGGCTACGAGGATCCGAACGATCATAAGACCTTGCGATATGATCTGGCATTACAGACCGCAGTTGAGCGTAATAAAGCCCTGGCCATCGCAGTGCCTTTTAACGCTGTTCACCCTATAGTTTCCACAAGAACATACGCTAACCCAGAAAACATCATGTGCAACTGATTCGATCACCTCAACTGGCATCAGTCATTTCTTCAACAACTTAACGGCTCGTTTACACCGTCTCTCCAATCCCCCCGGAATTCTGGATGGCCTCATAGTTCATCTCCAGCCCAAAGTATAGAACATTTGTCATGCAGGAGCAAACAGCTTACCAACCCAGCCAAAGCAACAGAAAGCCTATTCGTCAAAATCATTTACAACTTCACAAACCCTCAATATCTCCCGCTCGGTATGAAAAAAGGAAACCGGCAGGCTTAATGTAGTGGCATGAATTTCTTCCGATATTGGAAATTTTTCATTAATAAAAGATTTCATCGATTTTTGATAATGAGGCGGAACAGGATAGTGCACTTCAGTTTCTATACCTTCTCCAAGCAGAAACTGCTTCATCCTAGCTCTATCAGGATGACGTATATTATATATATGGTATACATCATCAAAGCCAAAGGATTTAACCGGTTTAATAACATGGTCATTTAAATGCTTGAAATATATTTCTGCTAAAGAACGCTTGTGTTCATTTATTTTATCCAGTTCCTTAAGTTTAATTCTTAAAAAACAAGCCTGTATTTCATCTAAACGAGAATTAAAACCAATAAGTTCATTATAATATTTTCTGCCAGAACCGTAATTCCTGAGCTTTCTGACTTTATCAGCTGTTTCCCGATCATTACAAACGACAGCGCCGCCGTCTCCCAGCCCCCCAAGGTTTTTGGTTGGATAAAAGCTAAAACATCCAAGACCAAATGTGCCTGTTTTTCGACCTTTATAACTTGCTCCATGCGCTTGGGCAACATCTTCTATTATTTTCAAGTTATCATTGTGCGCTATGTTAATAATAGGGTTCATATCACAGCTTTTCCCATACATATGGACCACCATTATCGCCTTGGTGTTGGTATTGATCTTTTTCTTAATATTTTCCGCAGTTATGTTATAAGTTGAAATGTCGGGCTCTACCAAAACAGGCTTTAAACCTGCTCGAACTATAGCAAGTATACTGGCTATATAGGTGTTTGCTGGCACTATTACTTCGCTGCCCTTTTCAAAAGCCATAGCTTCAAGACCGAGAACAAGGGCATCAAGTCCTGACGCCACACCTATACAATGTTTCACCCCTAAATAATCGGCAAATTCTCTTTCAAATTCGTTTACGTTTTCCCCCAGAACATAGCAACCACTTAGCAAAAAGTCTTCAAACGCGGTTCTGAAACGTGAAGAAAACTTCTCGTTTACTTTTCTAAGATTCTCATATTCAATCATGAATATTCCTTGTCAATATAGTCGTTTACATCATAATATTCAGAGGTTACAATAAGAAGTACCGTCTCCTTTTTAAATTTGTCCATAGTATGCCAATCCTCCGGCATTAACAGTAAACAGTCGTCCGGCATTTGAAGAAGAAAGGTCTTCTCTTCTCGCCCATTATTGGTATAAACCTCACAACTTCCATTCAGACAAATTAGGGCTTGTGCATTTTTTTTATGTCTATGCCCGCCCCGTTTACAGGTTGCATTGTATATATAATATATACGCTTGATTTCAAAGGGCAGTTTCTTTTCTAAAACTGTAAGCGCCCCTCTTTCATCGCTGAATGTAGATAATTTTATTATTTCTGCCATATTATTTCACAAACTCATTTCTGTTATATACGTTGTAGACGCCCTTTAATTTTCTTCTGAGATTTCTCAAAGGTCTGATCCAATCAGTTTCATATTTTATATAACACGCATCATATGGTTTTTCAATATCACGAACATATTCCAACATTCTCTCCAAATGCGAAATGTATGGACGATAAAAAAAGTTTATCACATATTCTGCTAATTTATAATTACCAAAATCAATCAATCTGTTTTCGTAAAGCTTTATTTGATGAAAATGAAAGAAAATAATCTCAAAGCTGGCTTTTTTGAAGTCGTATTGCTGAACATTCCAGGGGGCCACCCCCCCTCCAGGGTTTCTCAAAACATGCACACAAGGAAACCTTTCAGGCCAATCATCAAGATACTTCTGGTCTCCGAATTTCCCACCTTCAAACCTGTCGAAACACCAAGCGTTACACGCCTTTCGCCACCACTCCAGAACCTTCATACCCACGGCATTATTTTTAAACGTTAAGAATTGAACGCAGTATTTTCCACAATCAGCGCTCCGATCATATGCAGGGGAAAACCTGTGCTCTGTGATCAACACCGACTTATCATCCATTTCCGCAATTAAATCTTTCGGGTCAGCGTAAAAATACAAATCGGCGTCTAAATATGTGCACATTCCCAGATCATAACGTTCCAATATGTACTTAATAATTGATGGAGTGCAGGTCCAGCAATACTCCACAGCCGTCCTCTCTTTTCTGATTCTTAATAATTCTATATCTTCAAATTCACGCCTAGCTATAACGGTAACATCGGGCAAATTCATCTTTTTCAAGAGAACATAGCTTTTTTCGTCAAAAGCAAAGATATAGCAATGAAATTTATCAGAGTTTTGCCTCAGTGATTCATACATCGCCAAGCCGCGGGTCAAATAATTGCTATCGAATAAAGTGCAGTAGTTAAACATGTTTTTTGGGAATAATATTATCTAACCCTAGGAAAACACCTGTAAAATATTAATAAGGAATTCACAATATAAACTCATGAGAAATTATACATAAAAAAGCAAGAATTGCTTCGCTGGATAAATGCTTTTTACCATCATTGATTGCCCTGTTGCTGTCGACACTTCAAAGATTTTCATTCTTTCTTAAAATCATTCCTCGGAAATGACAGGTATCTGTCTTTCCCTCAACAGTTTCGAACTCATCAATAATTATATAATTACGAGACTTAAAATATTCCTTAAAACGTGTATCATTGAAAAACCAGCAAGGATAACTTGCTGAATATATTGAAGGGGCCACCTGTTGCAGTTTAATAACATCATTGCTGCCCTTTGTTCTAAAAGGTGTGCGATCAATCAGAATATAGTCAAAATTGTACTGAAGGATTTCATTAAGCAAATCATAAGGTTTTTCAACATACTGAAGTATGCTAGAAAGAATTAATATGTTTGGCTGTTGCTCTTTTATACAGGTGTCATAATCGTAATAAAAATGCAACTTATCATCAGCAAACTCCTTTCGCCCAACATTAACGAAATGCTTTTGCTCAATAATGCTCCATGAAACCTGCTTGATTGCGTTTAGGATTATTTTGTTTTGAAAATAAGTACTCCCCAAACTGCCGCCAAAGTCCAAAACCCTTAATTCTCCGGTTTCGACCGCAGAAAGCAAAAGCGCCGCAGTAAGAGGCCAGGAATATTGAATCTTTTCGAAAACAACACCGTCTCTTTCATATACTGCTTGACCTTTTTTAACTTTCAACAAAGCTGTTTTTACTTTTTTCAATATAACATCTTCATCATAACCAGTCGAAACTGCTTTTGCATCCTGCCAGTTGTGGTAGCACCCTTTCCATCCATATCTTTCTCCTCTGATTTTTCTTATAATCTTAATAAGTATCGGAGGAATACAGGCTTTAACAAAAACCTTCATCTTGAAATGCCCTTTATCTTGAACGCTATTCGCTGCATCATTGTTTTTTTAAAGGAGTTAAAAAAAGATTCCATCGCCTTTCTAGCTTCTAAGTTTTCTTTTACATGGATCTTGCCATTCAGTCTTTCACAGTTTAATTCCACTTCATATACCTGTGTTGTCTTGCAATGAGTACCCGAATTATCATTGCCTATATTCTGAACATATGATTTGCCAGGGTATAAAGTCAGCATATCCTTTAAAAAAACGCTTATATACCATCTAATAGCCCAAGAATCATTTTTGCCCTTTATTTGATCTTGCAACATTCTAACATAACCATTACTATTGTTAAAATTTGCTTCACGTTCTAGATTCTTGGACTGCAAACCTTTAAGCAACTTTCTTCCGTCTGGCTCAAAAAAGCCCCAAGCCCGTTTCCAAGTGGCCCAGCCCCAACAATCAGCACCTCTAATAAAAAACAACTCAGGCAGGCTCCTAATAGGATAAATATATCCATGTACAGAAGCCACGTTCAAATCGTTTTCGTACAACTCAAGTGAGTCATTCATGAATTCCAAGAAACATGTACTTGTAAGAAGGTCATCTTCAAGTACTATTACACTGCCGTATTTGTTTACAACTTCAGTGACCCCGTTAATAATGGAGCGCGATAAACCTGCATGAACCTTTTGTTCAATGATGAATATTTTCCTAAAACCGATTATTGTTCTTATATATTCCCGAACTTCATTTACCATCGGAACAGTTTTGTCATCTTCTGGAGCATCTGAAAACACAAACAATTCGCTATCCATGGCTAATTTATTCTTTATCAAAGCCTCAACAGTTTGCCTAGTGTGCCATGGCCTCTTATAAACAAAAAGGACTACCGGTGCTAAACTCATATTTCTTTTTTCTCTTGCCAGTCAGCTCTAAAACTGTGAGGAGTTATCGATCAGGTGATATGGCATATTGAGACTTGAAGTAATCGCAAAAAACATCCGCTATAACCTGGTGCCCTTTCGAGTTCAAGTGAATGTCCTGCTCATAGAATAATCGTTTTTCTGATTTCAAAGCATACTCTCTGAAGCTGCTATGAAGATCGACAAAATCAATGTTGTTATTCTCAGCCCAGTGCTTGACCTTTTTCGCAAACTCATCTTCAGGCTTATAAGCATGTAAATGACTATATTTAGACGGAATAACAGTCAAAGTAAATGCTATGGCAGCGTTATCCAAAATGCTTTTTGTTTTGAGAATATACATTCCAGTTTTTGTTCCAGAGATATCAGGAATCTCTTCAACCAGTCCACCAATAACTCTTTTGGCTTTCTTGGCTTTTAAACAATAACCAACAACAAGCTGGGCTTTGCGGACTGATCTTAGAAAATAAGACTTTCTTAAGAGGGACACAAACTTGCTATTACCGCCTCCATCAATTGCGATAAGATCTCCAGAGTCATCATACTTAGCTCTTTCTAAATACTGATTATCTTCTCTAACATCATTGGAGTATAATACCATGACAACATGATCCGGCTTATCTTCCTCTACCATATCATACTTTGCCTGCAAATAGTAGATGCACGGGCTATAACCGCTAACCCCATAATTGACAAAGTTAATATCTTTTATTTTCCCTTCAAGCCTTCCAACAAATGAGTCACCAAATGAGACCTGCGTAGCTTCAACAAAAGAATCTCCTAAAAATGCTACTTTTATAGTCTTTCTTTCATGTGTCTCATAATGCCAAGGATTACATGCTCTGCGTTTGTCATCATAATAAATATTAAATCCACCATATTCTCTGGAAGGATTATAACTCGTTAATAAATAGTTTCTCGGATGAACATGATGATAAACTTTATGCCGCTCTAAAGGAGCATGCCCATAGCCGAGGCCAAGCACCCTTAGTACCACCTCAAGAATAACCATTAAAATAACCAGAACCAGAATATTAAATTTAAAGATATTTGTCGCTTTCTTCATCCTCATGTCCAGAAACAATCCCTTTCAATTCTTCATGCCATTTATTAACAATAATTTCTCTTGAAAAATGTTTTCTGTATATCTCAATGCAATGCAGTTGCATCCGAGACATGCGTATCCGATCGGATGCGAGAGAACGCAAATCATCCGCTATGAAAGATGCCGTCTTATCGCTCAGAACCCAACCTAAATCATATTTGGCAATCCAAGCGGCAATTGAAGACGTTAGGGGACCTGCAAAAAGTACAGGGCGCCCGACTGCAAGACTAGCAAAGAATTTGGAAGGGACCACTGTCCCGGACCATTCAGGCCTCAGGCTGACCATATGAATATCAGATGCATCTAAACGTGCACCCAGATTGGATTCGGCCACATCAGTATTGATACGTATATTGCCAAGACCCTTTCTCGCCTCTTCATTCAACTCTTGGCTACGATTACCAAAAATAGAAAAATTAAAACCCACACTATCGTCTTTCAACAAAGACGCCAGTTCTAAGAACTCGTCAAATGAATGTGCGCGTCCAAGATTACCCGAATACAATATAGCCAGCTTAACATCCCCAAAAAGTTCCCTGCGAACAGCCTGATTCGGCATGCCTGGTTTCTCGGGTTCGAGAAGAGCCCACGGCGTGAGAGTAACACAACGAGTCGAAAATTCATAGTCCTTCAGACGTTTCTGCATACATTCACCCATATCAACAATAAGGTCGGATGAAGCATACGCTTTCCTGACAAGCTGCCTCAAACAACGTGTCAGCAACGAGCCTTCTTTGACAATACCATCAGCCACAGCCGCTTCGGGGTAGAGGTCATGAGCCCAAATAACCATGCGCACAGACGGACGAAACATGCGAATAATCCAAGCCGCCATTTGCCCTAGAATAGGATCGGTTCCCATCACTACAATATCTGGCAATCTATCACTGCGACGCAATACCATTCCACTCCAAACAGCAATCATCCATATGGAGTTACAAATACGCCCAAAGAAAGATTCTTGAAGGAATGAAGGACGCCATATCCGGCGAATCCTAACACCACCCCAGTTTTCACGAGAGGAATACGTACACGTTTCATCCCTGCGCGATCTGTTGCACGGAAGCGCTTCAACATCCCAACCAAAACTGCACACCCATTGGGCCAGATCAGAAAACAATCTTGCACTAATCACAGAATCAGGGTGAAAGTAATGATAAAGAAACGCTATTCTGGTTCTTTTCATAGACATAATAAACCGTTTAATAAAGGGAAAGATCTGGAGGCTTTTTACTATATGCTTCGTAAGCCGCTTTCCAAACCCCGGACATCATCTCCTGATTCGTCGTTGTTGAAGCATAAAGAGATTTATAGCGGCTCATATCCTTGAATCGTCCACAGTGACTGCAAAGAGCATCAAGCTGCCCTAGCAATTTTTCACGAGTAACTTCAGTCAAACTTTTAATACCCAGATCCCATCCGAAAACTCGGTCAGCACTGGCTCCGGCCCCACAGGCATAAAAACCATACCTCGTTAGTCCAAGTCCACAGTTCGACAATATTCCACAGCCCGATTTGAAATCTATCCTGCTGGCATCCGGATAATCCATATCTATTGGCGCAACATTGTAGGTTGTAAAATCCTGACTTGGAGTTTGCTTTGCCGTATTCGCAATCTTTATCTCAGACGGAAGTGTTTTCAGGATGTTATTTACCCTGTGGCCATAACCATTTGTAACGATGATAATTCTCGTGCTAAAGCAATACTCTTTGTACTGTAGCAACTGATTACAAATCTCTACTATTTCGGGGTGCAGAGTAGGTTCGCCGCCAAGAATGCTGATAACTGCCCATTTTTTCTTCAGGCTAATGCTTTCATCTACAAACTTCTTTATTTGCCGTAAACTCATTCTCTCACTTGATGGAGCTTGGCGGCAAGACCTATCGCAATTGAAACACTTTAAGTTACAAGATGTAGTTGTTTCAATTTCAATCCGTCTCATATTTAAGCGAAAAGGAAAACCCATTTTAGCTCTCAGGCGAGCGTCATATAATAACGCATACCGCGCAAACCATTCGTACCCCAGCATTCCAATTTCTCTAAGAGCACGAACACCACTAAATTTACCGAAAATAATTTCCTTTTCCTTGCTCACTCTTTTTACAAACTCAATGATTTTTCTCTCCTTAATAACAAAACCTCCGCTATATTAACATTCTTCCTGTTACTTATTCTTTACAGACACATGAGACCGATGCAGTCTCAACTAATAAAAGACTATAGCTACCTATCTCTTGTCAGCACGTAACAACTCCTCAGTCTTCAAAACAATCATATATTCATACATTGATTGGAGAATACAGTAGATCAACCCCGGCTTACCATCAATGAAACCTCCCTTTGCAACATAAAGATAGATAAATTTCAAGAAAAACCTGAAAGGCATCCTCACTGAAAGTTTTTTAAGAGATTGCCGCCTGCACGCTTTATCCATCGAAAACAGAAAAAGAAGCTCTTTTCCAAGAGATGATTCTCTTAAAACCTTTAGGCTTTCCTCTGCTTCCCAGCATGAATACTTATTGTGTTTATCAAACCATTCCGTCATGCCTTTGCTAAAATTATAATGCTCAAAATAGTGCTTCAAATATCCATGCGAACCAGAAATTACAGGAGTAGGGTTAACTTGTCGTTCAAAACGAACTTGTGAAGGAAGAAAAAAACGCATAATCATGCTAGGTGGATAAGAATGCTTAATCCATTTCCCCATAAAATAGTTTTTCCTCCCTACATAAAACGCAACCCTATTCTCTGCGCAATCATTAGCAATCTTGAGCAGTTCCGATTTAAGTTCATCCGTCATCCTCTCGTCTGCATCCAGATAAAAAACCCAAGGATGTTGAAAGCAAATGTTCCTCAACGCCCAGTTTTGATGACATGACCAGTTATCAAATTTGCGTTGTATTACCCTGACTCCAAATGATTGAGCAATATCAACAGTTTGATCCGAACTGAAGGAATCAAAAACAACTATATCATCGCACCATCTTACCGAGTTCAAGCAGTCTGCAAGATTTCCTTCTTCGTTTAATGTCAAGATAAGTATCGAAATCATCGGCATTTTTTTTCTAAAAGAGCAAACATAATAGCTCCGTCAACCTTATTGCTGGCGGTAAAGCGAAACCATAATTTATTTATCAGTCGACGCATCCAAAACAAACGATATGCGCCATGCATTTCTTTTTCAATATCACATAAAGTTTGCGGCATCATGGATGCAGACGACGACCGAAACAATGATCGAACAAGCAATTCCCATGGCGTATACGAGAGAAAAGAAATCAGCCGCAAACATGGTATTCTATCTACAAGACTCCTTAAAGAATGAGGCGAAAAAAAAGATACATGCGAATGCGGTATCCATTTAGGAAAGTCGGAACCTAAAAAGCGACTTACCCGTGAATCAAAATTGTCGGTCATAATGACAAGTTTACCGCCGGGGCAAACATGATCAGCTAGCTCTTTCACAAATGGCAAAGGTGACGGAATATGCTCAAGGACTTCAAAACATGTGACAAGATCAAAGCTTTCATGCTCAATATTCGCTTGATCAAGCGTTTTAGCGCAAACATCCAACCCAAGTTCATCAACAGCAAATCCTGCTTGTTGCTCTGAAAGCTCAACACCTCGACAGCTCAATCCTTCGAGACTCTGCAAAACGCTCAAAAGGAAACCATAACCTGTGCCAACGTCCAGAAGATTCCTGATACTCGACAAATTGATCAATCGTTTCAAGGCTACGCGATTTACATTCGCATTGATAATTTGGCCCTTCTTATGACGCTCACCTCCGTAATGATCCCGATAATAGCTAACCATTTCCTCCGAATTAGATATCTTTTCTGCGTACAAAAACCCGCAGCCCGCACACTTGCACACCGGAATCTCGGGAAAATCGATATAAATTGTACGTTGAACATCACCGCAAAGTGGGCAAGAAGAACGTTGAACCAATGATTGCTTATATGTTAAACTCATATCAACACAATTTTTATTAATACTACACATCAAGCATAGGCTTTGTTATCACGTAATTCCCTAGACAAAGAACATCCATATCCGTTCTCTTAAAACATCTAACAGCCTCTTCAGGCGCTTCAACAATGGGTTCATTCTCATTAAAACTGGTATTAAGCACAGCGCCCACGCCGCTCTGCTTCATGAATGTTTCTATAAGATCATAGTATCTGGGATTATATTCCCTAGTTACAGACTGAAGACGCCCCGTACCGTCCACATGGCAAACCGATGACAGCTTATCCCGCCATTCAGAGCGGATTTTTACGACGTGCATCATAAATGGGCTGTCGACAGTCTGCTCGAAATATGTCGGAACAAACTCATGAAGCACAGAGGGAGCAAAGGGCCTGAAAAGCTCCCTTCTTTTTATCTTAGTATTGATAGTCTCTTTCATATCCAAAGCCGACGGATTTGCCAGAATAGAGCGATTACCTAAGGCACGCGGCCCCCATTCGCTCCGCCCTTGAAACCAGCCAACCACTTTCCCTTTGTTCAGATACCTCGCCACAACATTAAGCAACTCCTTATCGTCATATCTTTTATACAAACATCCGCTGGATAAAGAAGCCTGCTTCATTTCAGAATCCATGTACTCATTCCCCCAGAAGGAATGTTTCATATGAAATCTTTTCTCCCCCCCCACAACGTTATGATAACAGTAGTATGCAGCACCAAGACATGTCCCATCATCTGAAGCCGCAGGCTGAAGAAAGGTCTTTTGAAACGGTGTATCTCTGAATATTCTTGAATTAACCAACCCATTAAGAGCGCATCCGCCAGCCATTGCGAGCTGCTCGGACGACACTAAAGAATGGAGCTTCATCATGCAATGCATGGCCGTTTCTTCGAACCGACATTGACATGATCTGGCGAGATCTTTTTCACGCTCCGTGATTGGATTTTCCCTTTTTCTCGGCGGCCCCAGAAGATCGACCAGAGACTGGGTGTAAAACTTTCCCATTTTGATTCTGCCTGCTTCATCAAGCGCATCGCTGACACCGCCAGCGTGCATTCCGAAATAACGCGTGTTTAACGAAAACCATTTCGAGTCACTAAGGCGCAAAAGCCGAGCCATCAAGTCGCGATAGCTGTCATTTCCATAAGCCGACAGACCCATTACTTTGTATTCCTCACTAAAATCGGTAAAACCAATGAATTGACATATAGCAGAATAAAAAAAGCCCAGACTGTGTGGGAGATAAACTCGGTCAAGAACTTCTATATGCCTTCCTTCACATCTGGCAGCCATAGCACTGACAAAATCGCCGGAAGCGTCATAAGAGAATCCCGCAGTAAGTCCATCAAAGGGTGAAAGATAATATGCGCTGGCAATATGTGCCAGGTGATGTTCAACGCCTACAGTCTCAAACCGCGCATCAGACAAATCGGTTGCGCAAACCTCGGACAACATGCTTGGCATATCGTTTGCACTCAGGTTCCTGCGCCCATGCTCCTTGATTGCGCCATATGATCTGACAGGATGTGTGAGAGCATACTTCACTTTGGCCGATATATTGGCTCGCGGATTTCTGGCAATGGCCACATGTGTAATGTCCTTCAGTTCCACGCCATCTCGCTTCATTACCGCTCGAATAGCATTTGAAGGAAAACACGGAGTATGTTTCTTGCGCCCCCCCAGCCGTTCTTCAGATATTGCAGACTTAAGCTCTCCATCTACTACAAGGCATGCAGATGAATCTACATGAAAAGCATTAACACCAAGTATTACCGACATTTATCATCCTTTCCACTGAAATGTAAACACGAAGGTATAGCATCTTTCTTATCTAACATCCATTCGTAAACACTGTGCATTTGTTCTGCAACCCTATCCCATGAATATTTACTCCTCACCAAACGCTCTCCTCTCTCACCCATACCGTGACGCTGCCGTCCTGACATAGCCATTGCTTCCGACATAGCCTTGCCCAGTGAAGCTGAGTCACCATCCACCCACCACCCGCAATTTTCAAGGACAAGATCTTCCCACGGCGTAGCCTTTGTCGCAATTACAGGAGTTCTGCATGCAAGAGATTCTGCCACAACAATACCAAAATTCTCAGTCACCGAAGGAAGAACTAGGAAAGCAGCATTCTTTATTAATTGCCACTTTGCCACACCATCCACCAGTCCTGAAAATTCAAAACAATTATCAAGCCCTTCTTTCTTGATTACCCTGCGGATGAGCTTTTCATAAACTCCTTCCGAAGGACCTGTTATCAGACACCGCCATCCCTTCGGCTTCAGTTTTGCCCAGGCTTTCACTAGGTTAATCAAACCCTTTGCAGGACAAATGCGTCCTAAAAAAAGAGCATAGCGATATTCCTCATGTGCGCGCGAAACCTGTGGAGGGGGAAGCATAGTTCCGTTTGGAATAACCGCTATGGGCTGATTAAAACCCATGGAGCGAATTTCAGCGGCTTCCTCAAAGGCGGTTGCATGCAAAACTTTTGCCACATGAAGATCGCGATTCTGATATAAGAGCCATGCAATTCGCTTTTTCCACGATTTATATCTGAGAGCCCATGGTCTCAACATCCCATCCAGAGTAACGATAAACGGAATATTCAAATCCCTTGCCACACATGCCGCTTCGTGATTAACGGGCATCCATACCCCATGACAATGAATAAGCTGCACATTATTCTGCTCACAGCATTGAACCAGTGTGCGACGGAAATACGGTGCCAGGGCAAGCCCAATCATACGCAAACGAAAGCCCCTGACAAAGATTGTATTGACAAGAGACTTATCAGGAACACACTGAGCAATACCCTCTCTCTCTGCGGGCACAATCAAATACCGCAAAACCCCGCGCTTAGCCAAGGCTTCAGAAAGAGAAGGAAGAACAACAGAAGGACCTCCATCCGAATCCGCCAAACCTGCTATAACACTAACAGTAGTTATAGGTTCTCCACTCATCTTATAAGACTGAGCCTATAAAACTCTCGACTGACGACGTACTGTCCCAAAAATCTAAAGCTATTTTCCTAGAAAACTCACCCATTGCAGCCAACTCTTGCCTGGAACTGCGAAAAGCGCGACGCGATGCATTCACAACATCATTCATGTCAATTGGATTAAAACTCCATCCATTGACTCCTTCCTCTAAGGCATCGCAACAATTGCCGATTCGATTTGAAACAAGCAAAGGCAGACCACTGTGTAAAGCTTCAACCACAGAAACAGGATTCATATCCTGCAGTGACGGAAGCAGAAAAACATCGGCAGCAGCATATATGTCAGACATTTGCTCATACGGAACGGATGGCATAATATTTATTTTCCCTGAAAGAGATCGCTCCTTTATCAATCTATTAATGCGCTCCTTTAAGGGACCATCACCTACAATGATTATCCTGCAATCTCCAAGAATATCAGAGGTCATTGCAGACACATATTCAATAAGACCTTTAACGGGAACAAGCCTTGCCGAACATACAGCGATCTTTTCATCCTCACCCATCTGCAAACTATTACGTCCTCTTTTAAACGCGGCATCAGAAAAAGCAAACAATTTTTCATCAACAATATTGGGCAACAACACTGAATCAAACTCCCCTTTTCGCCTCTCAAAAAGATTCACATATCGCCGTCCTTCCGTTCCAGGTACGGCCAAAAAGCGATATCGCTTAATTGCCCAACGTTTCAAGAACCAAAAGAATCCTCCTATTCTCCCCGGTGTTGTCGTGTTCCCTTCTATCCATCCTATCCCAACATTTCTTCGAGCAAAAGCCGTAAGAATCAATACAGTAGGGCTGTTCCATATACCTCCAATCATCAGATAGTCCACACAAATCTTACTCAGAGTAAAAACAAGAGATGGATGAAAATAACACCTATTTTTCCCCAGTGTTACTCCTCTGTCTCGCCAAAACGTATGTGAAAAAGAAGGCAAAGGCAATTGCCGCCAATGTCGGAAATCCTCATGTTGATGCGCCAAAAAATGAACGTGAAAACCAACATTCCGCAATCTCAAACGTTCTTCCATCACGCAAAACAGATGGAGCCGATACGGACTTGGTATGCTGTGAACAACTAAAAAAGTTTTCATTATCTCAGAGCCTTTATCCCCGGAACCACATCATGATCCAACCAATCAATAAACCTCCGAACCTGATATCCCCAAAATTTACAGCGCTCAAGAAAAGACCTTATTCTGACGGACATTTGTTTGTAATCATTCTCGCTCCAGCTAAGCACTTCCTCCAGCTTTGACGCAAGAGCCTCTGGAGAGTTTCTCTCTACAAAACATAAAATTTCTCGGTACTCGGGAGACAAACCAGGTGTCCATGTACTCACCACAGGCTTTTCATATGAGAGATACTCCAATATTTTTGAAGGGAAATTATGACGACTCGCAAAAATATCAGGCCGCGGGTTAACAAAGACAGAAGCTCGCCGAGCCAATTTGACAAGACGTTTTTCCGAAACAAGTCCAAACACTTTTATTCTAGGATCTTTGCGAGACACATTGCGCACATGAATGTTCTTGCCGGATCCGCACAACCATAATTCAGTATCTGTATTCCCGACTAGCTTAAAAGCATCAATAAGCAGATCAACACCTCCATAGCGCGACATAACACCGCTATAAAGAATTACCCTCTTTTGACGTTCCTGTCGATTATAGAGACGACACTTTTTCACACCTCCGTCAATATGTATTTTAGGCCCATCCCGAAAACTCCGATAGCTTTCCCATGATAAAAAAATCCGTCCGTCAGCCTGCTTAAGCAAAGCGTCGTGCCTGCTTAGTGCATACTTTTCATCAGGAGCGTCAGCAACAACACAAATCCAAGGAATATCAAATTTACGTTTCATGTAACACCCTGCATTGCAGGTCCAAGGTAAAAGATTATACGAAATGATCACGCGTGGTTTTTTGCATTTACAAGATATCAAACGACAGGCTTTTCTATATTGAAAAGCAAGATAACCGGACCGAACAAACGGAATATTCCAATACCCCATCAAGGACCCTTCTAGGCCGGAGATCAAGCTCCCGGCATTTTTATGAACATAAAGCCTACCGCGAGGCCAGAAAGGTTCGGGCAGATGCCCTATAGTCTTAACACTCCATCTCTCTTGATTCAACGCATTTACAAAACAAGCCTGCCAGCGGTTTGCCGCAGGACTAACGGACAAATGCGAAAGCAAAGTTGTTTCATCAAAAATCCCACCCATCCACAAAACACAAGGGTCAGATCCTTCTTGTTCCTGCGCAACTTCATTATGATTAAACATCAGTTATTTCTGCCTTACCTCAAAACGGCATAATATATTCTTACAACATCTTCCGAGGGAAAGCTTCTGTCATTCTGATCCATTTTGAAAAAGCGACCCAACAGAGGCATTATTTTTTCCTAAACAAATAATTCGGGTTTTTCATAACAAAATCGTATTTTCCCGACCGCTCCACCTCTTTGACCACACTACAAACATCCCAACCCGAATCATCTTCAGAATCGTCAAACAAGATAAACCCATTTTTCTCAAGAAATTTATCGCAATTATCAAAATCTTTTAAAGACTGCTGATATGAATGGTTACCATCTATAAAACAAAAGCTTATTGGACCACCCATACTAACAGATCTACCGAAAACATCATTGACTTTCCTGTCATTTCCCCATGCAGAAAAAAAATCATCTGAAAGCATCTCTACAGTGAAAGGTAAGCTCTCCTCACTAAACATGCGAACATTTCGCATATAGCTCTCCTTGATAAAATGACGATAGTCTCTATGGCTAATGGACGAGGCCTCAATCATTCCATCCGGGTCTGCCGTCTCAAACTCCCACTTGTCACATGTAAACAACCTGTTATCCCTCCCTCTTTTGCGCATATAATAAATGATAGCATTCGTAGAAAGGCCCGAGAAAGACCCTATCTCCAGAAACGGTGATTTGCTGTCGAGATGCTTAGCTACGTAGTCGAAACAATAAAGATTTCCCTTTGTCAACATACCCGCGTTTGCATAAAATAACCATCGGATATATTCATCCGAAATATCGACAATTTCTTGCCCCTTCATCCCGAAAAGTTTTTTCACCATGCTCTTAAAAATTTTTTTCATTTTGCATTTCCCTTTCTTTCTGAGCAATCACCAGGCATACACCTACATATATTAGAATAAAAACCGGACGGACTTAAATACTCTTCGTACAGCTTGCGGGCATTCCTTTGAAGATCCAAAAACTCGCACGCTGAAAGTGAAGAATGAAATTCCGACACAAGCTTTGCAATGGAGCCAATATCCATCTCATCAACCCACAAGCAATACTTCTTCCAGTTGATAAGATGATCGAAAGGAAGAACGCAATCACTATCAACAAATAAGGGTATCCTTCCTAAGCAAAGAACCTCATATAGTCGGTAAGAAAAATTGCCGCCGCCGCGAGCAACAAGAGAATAGTCGGCATCCACAATATTACGAATAAATACTTCTCTTTCCTCAAAACTTGCCGCACCGGTTAAACATCGATCCCTTATAGTGAAAACCGTCTTAACCAAAGAACTTCGAGCAAGCAACCTCGTAGCCCTTCCCCGAAGATAAGCACCTTTATGATTCTGCCCGCCACGCATAAGTCGCCTTAACAAATTCATTACATAACTAAAAAAATCTTTATAGTCAACATACCCTGTATAACCAACCGTTGGAACAAGCGGCTTGTCACGAAAAGGTAAGCGCCCCCCACAATACGTTTTCATGAGATCTTTTTGCCATGCAGGCATCCCAAATTCATTGGGTTTACGTTTAGATGCCTGTAGAGCCGTTCGGAAAACAATAGCATTATCAATTGGAATACCCTCATCCAGATCACTAATACAGAATATGATTACAGGCTTATTATACTGTTTTGCCAGATTCGACAGGCTATAAGCCTTGGGATTGAGCTTCCCTGGCTGCCATTCCCCTGGCAAAAGCAACGCATCGGCTTTATTCGGAGAAACAAGTCGGAACAAATCATGCCCAACCCTTATGTAATCCGTAAACCTCCCTCTATCTGGGCTACCTTTTCTTTCAGGCAATTCACCCCAAAAAGGATAAAGCAAAGGCACATAAGACTGTCCATCTTCGAGATATGATCTGTCAGCGTATAATTGCATGGTTACTAAATCATGAACTTTCGTCGCATATGCATGAAAAAATCTGTTTCAAAGTAACGCTCTTAGGTCTTGACATTGCCATGCGATAAGCCAAAGACTGTAAGCGACGGACAAACCATGCGGCTAAAGTTAAACCATAGGCAAAGCGAAGCGCGGTCTCAAGTGCACGAAGCCAGTCTCCACGCGCCCAGTTCCGGCGTAGTCCACTAGAATCGAGCCGCCACGTGGAATTAGACACCGACACACCAATCTGCCCTTTACAGTACTTCAGGTTCAACACAGCCTCTTCTCCTTCGAACACATAATTCCTCCCTCCCGGAAGATGACTGTAATCATGAAACTGGTGTATTGCCGGCACGCAAACAGTTGCATCTACAACAGGAACCCTGCGTTCCAAACAAAGCGCAATAAGAGCATTATCAAAACCACCACGCCCTATAGCAATTGGCGGAACAACATTCCATAGACCTCGCGGAAAAGCAAAATAATCCGAACCGGTTGGAGCATGCAAACTAACATCCCCTTTTTGTGCCATACTAACCAAGTCAGATTTCCAGTTACCATTCATAACATCCAGGATCACACCTTCACCAAGATCTATTCTCTGGCCAATCATAAGAAAACTCGAAAAAGGAATCATTTTAGTAGCTCTTAGAAATTCCCGCGTCAATATAACATCAGAATTAACATAAACATGGAGGTCATGCCTAGCATGATCAGCCGCATGAGCTACTATCGCTCCGAATAGCGGTGTGCCGTACTCGTTGGTCTGTATACCTGAAACTGATTGTATACCAAGTTTCTTTGCTGGGCCTGCAATATCTTCAGAATCGCCATAAAGAATAACCTCAACCTCAGAATCTATTGCCAGCCAACTCCTTATTGCAATAATTTGGTTGCTCTCGGCATGACCCAAGAATGGCTTAGGACTTGTTAAAAAAGAAATCATCGATCATCCAACTCAAGAAACGATTTAACGGTTGGCCAGCACGCTTCAGACTCGTAACATGATTTTATCATAGCTAAAGAATTACATCGTATCCGTTCCATATTCTCATCATCCTCGTAAAAAGCACACAATGTTCTGGCCATCTGGCTCACATCATATCGAGGAACCATAATTCCGTTAAAGCCGTGATGCACAAACGCTCTATTGCCAATATAATCGAAACATATCACCGCACATCCAACACCCATAGCCTCCAGTAGCGGCATCCCCCAGCCCTCTCCCCATAGAATATCCTTGCCGGGATTCAAACCCAAAAAAACATTACACGAACGCATGCCGTCTGCACAATCCTGCTCGTCGCCCTCTATCAGAAAGAATTCCAGACTCAATCCAGCTTTAATAGTATCCTGACGAATAGTTTCAATCTCTACTTCGGTATATTCACTTTCTTTCATATACCCTACACGACGCCTAATCCTCTTGTCAGGTCGTGCAAAAAACACGTCTTTATCGTTCCAATGCGTCAAGCAGACACACGGCTTTTGCCAGTGCGCCATATGCCAAGCGCAAATTGTCATAGTAGTGCCCGCGATTCTCACTTTATTGCTTTTGACTAAAGGTGCTAACAAATGCATATGCATATGCTCAGTATACGCAAGTTCCATGTCCCAGAAATATACTCCTGCATGGCAATACTGGAGAAAAGCCTTTGAGCGCAACCATGACGTAACACATCTAACATTAGACGTTTTAGCCAATCTATCCCTGAAATCATTAAGGGAAATACACTCTTGGTGATCAAGCAACCATGGCTGATATGATCCATCATACGTAACAATAAAGGCTTCATAACCATGTTGTCTGAGAATCTTAGCCATATTATTAAGAGTTTTAAGACCCCCGTTATATTTAAGATCACCCTTCTGCTCACTACCTTCGCACGCAGAAAGAAATACTGTCGGCTTATCGCTATGGCGGTCACCAGTGCAATTGAAGGTGTAATGGCATCTCTTATACTCATCCACAAGGCGATGTTCTATACTCAAACCACTCTGTTTATTATAACCAAAAAAATTTTGAAAGATGCGTAAAAACAACACACTAAAATCGTTGGTGAGTGATTGAAACAAACGGGCGAATGCCAAACGAACCCTGACCCATGCGTTAATTGTCTTTGAAAAGATCACCTAATCAGCCCTTTCTTAAGCACTTTATGATATACCTTTGTTACCCTATTCAAAATAGCATTGTTATCATGACGGTTCAAGGCTGTGGCACGTGCACAACAAGAAATACGTTTGGACAAGTCGGGTCGAGCAAGCACTATACGAAGACATCTCGCAAGTGATATTTCATCTCCAGCCTGGAAACACAATGCATTACGCCTATCTTGAACAAGACTGGGTATTCCACCCGTAAATGACGCTATGCATGGCGTCCCCACCATCATTGCTTCACAAAGCGAATTTGGACTGTTTTCTATGAAGGAAGGAACAACAAAAACATTAGCTTTCGCAAGTTCTTCGGCCATCTCTGAAGCAGAAAGCTCACCCAAAGAAATAATTCTCGAATGCAGTCCCATCTCCGCAATAAGGCTATAGAGATAATTTCTGTAATTCTGACCTTTCATCCTGTCAATAAAGCTTGGTTTTTGAACTCGTCCTTTTGGAAATGTGTGAGCCAATCTAAGCGTTACATCAGGAAAATCACCAGATATAAGAGATAGAGCTTTCAGCATCACGTGTAACCCTTTGAGTGGTATTGCGCCTGTTGACACAAAAATACTTTGCGGTATAACCGACTCAAAAGACCATTTTATACTGTGAAAAGCAGGGCGTAGCGTTTCATCACAATGATAATAACACGCATCCGGATTTATTCTTTGCAAATAAGATTTATCCCAAGTTGTCCGCCCCATGAATGCACTGTTTTTCCTAATAATCTCCGTTTCCATATTGATTCGGCGTTGGAGATTTCTTTTCTGCTCAAACAATCCAGCGCGAAATAATGAATCGCTAAGTGAACGATTCAAAAACAACTGTCTCTCGCTTATACCGCCATAATAGTGCTCCCAACAAGCTCCCAAAAACCCCTGAATCGAAATAACACTGGGACAATTAATATGGTTGTCAGCAGTAAGAATTCCATAAAAATACTCGGTGCCGTGCACATGTACGATATCAGGATCAAAATCCTTTGCTATATTAACACATGCATTCAAAATATCGGGATCAGGATAACGTTCCATCTTACTCATATCGGATACAGGAACCGCGTAATACTCAACATTGTTGAGAAAAACATGAGTCTCTCTGATATTGGGAGAACAGGAGGCCACTCCCAGCTCAATTTCACCGGAGTCAGCAATTATATCAGCCAAAGAAGACATGAACCCGCCGGTAACACTCGGCCTCAGGCCTACCTCCCGGCAAATTTTGGGTAGCATTCCTCCCGTAAACCACAATACCTTCATTTTGACGCCTCGTGTTTGGAACGCTTTAAACCATATGGGTTGAAAAGCCTCAATTCATGATTCAGGCATGCACCCACGCAAAGCCAGAAAAGCAGATAATCCGGGTGGACAAAAGGCAAGCCGAATGGGATCATAACCAATAATCGCGTTACGATCATCACCACACATGCACCACAAAAAGGTTGCCGAAAATGAGTCATGCCTCGCGTAACCCCAAAAAGTGTAAGTGCGACAAATAAAACAAGCATTATAAGGCCACCTTTTAAAATTAATTGCAGATATCCTATTTCTATACCACCACGATCATCTTGAAATATTCGGCTTTTGTAGCTTCCTACGCCCCCACGGCCTATCAGCAAATCAACACCCTTAACATCGCTGAAAAACTCGCGAACATGCATGAGGCGACTGTCTGTAAAAGTTTTAGCCTTTAAAAATAGAAGTTCTTGCTTATACGCGAAAGAACTTGTTGATCGAACATCAGGCTGAAATTCTAAATATAGAGCTATTGCGACAATGATACCCATTGCCATAATCATATATGAATCAATCATTATCCATGGACGTCGAAAAAATGTAACAATTAATAGAAATGATGCCGTAAAAACAATAGTACGAGATCCGCAAAGAGCGCCTCCTGCTGCCATCATCAACATACCAATTACACCCAGTCTAATTCCAAACAGGTTCTGTCTTGAACATGCAAGAGATAAGAAACCACTAGCGTATAGAGCATCAGAATTAATTAATTTAAGGAATAACGGATTACGCGTACCCATAACAAGGCCAACAACTCCCATTGAAACGCCAACCAATGTATGCAACATAAATACTTTACGAAGATGCACCCAAACAAAGGGGCGTGTGCCAACAATCATTGCAATAGGAATCAGCCATACACCAGCTCCGTCATGGCTTATGAAGTAGCTGGTAGTGAATGGTGCTCCTCGCGCAAATGTAATGCAAGACATCATCATCAAACACATGAACACTATCTGGCTAAAAACCGGAAGCACCCCCATGCCTCCCCGTTCCACCGAGAACAACCCCACAAAAAGCAACATCAAAAGTCCCACAAGAACAGACATGTACAACACCCAATCACAGAGACTTATTCCATAAGTATTGGGAATATACCAGAGCAATATTGTGTACAGAAAAATTAAGTGAAAAACAAACACCATAGAATATCCAGCGAAAGATTCATTCTTTTCAGGTTCTGCTGGATACATTTCTGCTGTTGTTCCAAGCCCGTTCATGATTCAGCTCCTGTACGGCTAAAAGAATGCATAACATAATTCGACATCTTAGCTACAACATCATCAGGGTTAAAATGGTCTTCGATACGGCGTCTGTTTAATCTACCCTGTTCTTTCCTTTTTTTCCGAGCCACAAACAACTCTAGAATTTTATCTGCCATCTTTTCAGCGTCTCCAGGCGGCACAAGAAAAGACGACGCATGACCGCCGAGCGCTTCTCTAATACCGGGAATATCGGTAGCTACTATCGGCAGCTCGGCAGCCATACACTCCAATACTGCATTGGGAGACCCTTCAAAACGAGAGCTGAAAACCCCTATATCAGCCGCGCCAAGAATGCCGGTGATGTCGGTTACCTGTCCAAGAAAGCGTACAGATTCTCCAAGATCAAGATCGGCAGCAAGCTTCATTAAAGATTCATATGTATCCGAAAATCTTCCCGCGAGAAGAAGAACGGAATCCCTGCCTGTTGATTGACATACAAAAGCAACCTTCTTCCATGCTTTGAGCAAAGTCTGATGATCCTTAAACCTGTGCAGATTGGCCACCATACATGCCACGAAAGCATTATTCCCAACTGATAGTCTTTTCCTCCAAGTCATGCGATCAGCTTTCTGCGGCGCCAACCTAACAGCGTTATGAATCACCCTAACACGCTCCTTGCTAACCGCCAATTGCTGAACCAGGAAATCGGCACCATGCAAGGAATTAGATGCAAACCATGATGTGCGAGATACCGCCAGTTTTTCCCAGAATTTCCCCATCCGATGTCTTCCCTCATCTCTCTGGTTCCATATAAGAACGCGAGCTCCTGTCTTCTGCCAAACTATACCACAAACTAAATTCGGTATCATTGTATAGGAAATAATAATATCGGGTCGCACACGACGCAGCAATCTCCCAAATTTAACAATGCTAAAACCTCTGATACACGAGCATAAAATATTAGTTGTTATCCTCTCTACATACATGGGCCATTCAAACGGTATATAACGCCAGCGAATCCCCTGTTCATCACAAAACTCGGAGAGAAGACCGGGTTTGGAAAAACCCCACAGCTCAACTTCGGCGCCACGATTATCCTGCAAAAATTGAGCAAGCAGCAGGGCCTGCCGTTCCGTCCCTCCCATCTCTAGACCTCCAATCACCAATATTATGCGCTTACCCACAAGAGACTCAGGTTCTGTCATTGATGTTTGCATATTTTTCAAGATCGCTCCGGCGATTGATTAGTAATCTCAGATACTGGGGCAGGACACTAAAAAGTTCCGCATAAAGGCAGAGAGCATCATTAAAGCTCCGTAATGATGTACAGACACATCCTGCTGAAACATGTCATCACTGAAAAGACGCCTCATGTAGGTTTCCTTTAAAAAAGAACTACCTCTAAGTGGACCATCCTGTATTTCACTCTTCATCCATTGATACAACTGCCCATTGGCCAGTCTCCTCATTTCCGCACCATAATAGTTGTAGAGCGGAGTTATAAGCCCTTCCTTGCGAAGATACTCTTGCGTTAAACAGATTACTTTCTTCAAAATATTGCTACCGCAATACTCCAACTGAGTATTATTTCTAACTAAGTGAACCTCAGAAACATCCGGATAGAATCGTGAGATCAATTTCCTTTGAAGCCGTCTGTGTTTCTTAAGTCTGCCTGGGATGCCCCACTGCACTTCAAAAAAGTCCCTATGAAGTCCCGGTAATCTGAAGTCCAGAAACTGAGCTCCTGATAACGCCTGGGGAAGTAGCCGTCGAAAACCATGATGTATAAAATATAGGGCATCGTATTTTTTCTCAGCATCCATGTAATCAAGTTTGTCTATTTCTTGGCATATTGACTCCTTGAATAAACCAACGTAATCTCTGGCAAACATTCCATCTTCTTTCTCGTCAACACGCATAATGGAACATGCACCTCCATTAAAAAGCTGATAGAGAGATTCCTTAGTCTGTTGACCCTGATCGTGTTCAAATAAAGGATTGTATTGATGCGCCTGGCTAAAAAGATCAATAAAATGACCATAAACAACAGTATCAACATATTGCTTCTCGACCTCATGAACTTCCAAACCATGGCCGTGAAAGAGTGCCTGCATTCCGTCTGTAAGCATAATCTGCTTCTCAAAGTTATCTTTAAAACTAAAAACTCCTTTATGCTCAATCATGTAATGCTCCAGACCCATGCTCTTTACCAGCCGCCCGGCTATCACTACATCTAGGTTTTCGGGAACGCCGTAAGTAAAAGCCTTGACCTCTACATTATTCTCCAGGAGAGCCCCCATGATCTGGCGTGAATCCATCCCGCCGGAAAGATGCATGCCTACACGCTCTGTTTCTTGTGTTGAATCTTTGACCGCTGCATCAAATGAGTCATGCAAAGCATGAAGGGCATCCTTTTCGCTATAGCGCCTCGATTCACCAGGCAGCCGCCAGTAGCGTCTTAGATGCAACCTACCGTTTTTTTTATTAAAAACCAGCTCGGATCCATAGGGAATTCGTCTAATTTCTTCCATTAACGTCTCTTCAGCAATCATAGTGTTTGTCCGGAGGAACTGAATGGCGGCTCTGATGTTTAGTTTTCGCCTAAAATGTTCGGGCATATCATGAAGAAGAAGATCCAGTTTGGTTGCGCCATAAAAAGTGTTTTCGAAAACTGCATAGTAGAAAGGAATAGCGGCAAATCTATCGACCTTCACTCGAACCTCAACATCATTCTTTTCTATCTCAATAAAAATACCCTTTTCAGGGTCTAGGGGGTATTCATAATAGGTAAAAAGTTTTTCAACCTTTTTCAAATTTATAATTGGATAAATCATAACTCAGGATGATCAAATCAACTACAGACGGCTATCACAAGATTCGATTCATCTGTGATCTGAACAGGCTTACAAGCGGGAATAAATGGATCGGTCATCCCATATAAAACAACCGAAGTATAAAATGTTTTCAGAATCCAATAAAACTCGCCCGGCGTCCATTTTCTGGAATTCTGCCCATGGTTTTCAGAATGGGTAACAAATGCAGCTGGCATCTGACTCCTGGTAAACGCTGTAAGAACCGCTTTAGGTGCCAATTTCAGACAGGATTCCAGGAATTCCCGATAATCAGAAATGTATTCAATCATATCAACCGACACCAGTAGATCAAATTGCGCATCTTCAGGCGACACGAAAGATGAAACATACTTTATATTTGGACGGGAGCGATAGTCTTTTGCCCAGGCATGCAGAGTGGGATTAGTCTCAACACTCACAATCTCCACACCGGAATCCGATCCTGCTTCGTAAGCAAAGCATCCGGCCTTTCCTCCTATTTCCACAATACGATTCACTCTGCCGGTGATTGACGCCACAGCCCAGTTCAGCGCCACAATACTCGGATCTTCTGGAGGATGCCCCTCTTTGATGCGGGTTTCCATCTCCGTGAGATCTGGCCACAACCCTTCTTCGCTTGACTGAGACAAAAGAATTGGCGAACAGTAATGATGGTCTATCTCTAAACGTTGCAATGAAGCCTGGCAAATATCTTTGCGCAAAAGTCGTAAATTCATACGATCAAGGCATCGGTTCAGTAATCGGTGCCCCAAAGCGGTAGTTTTTGTGCTAACAGCAACTCTTGGACGCTGAAAAAAATGCTTTGTGATTTCACCCTTGCGCTTCAGATCAAGCCATTCTGAAAAATGTTTATAATAATATTCCCATAGAGAAGATTCGGTATATTCATTCCGATAACGATTAAATCCATTGGAAGCTATAATCCGGCGTTCTTCGTCATGATCTAGATAGTAACGGGTTAACTCAATGCACTCTTCAATCGTATCGAAGCCGACTACTTCTTTCCCAAGACTAAACGCTTGGCCCAAGCGACAGCGATTGTCGCATATTTGCATAACACCCGCAGCAGGAAGATCGAAAAGGCGCTGATTAACAGGGCCAATTGAGTTGTGAATATTCCAGCCTATCTTGGTGCGACGGTACAGATCTTGCCGCTCTATATCGGAAATATATCCATTGGGCCACCCCCTGCCATAAAATCTGGCATCAGGAAACGCTTTTACAAGAATATCAAATCTATCATGTCGAAACGAGGATACCCGCTCTCCACAAAACATTACATCAATGGGTCGATCTTCCTGCAATATAGAATCTGTTGTTAAACCCTTGTAGTGGCGATCTCCTATAAATGCAAGTGGTGACCAAGCAACATGCTCCATGCCCCAACTGAAATACAAGGGTAAACAAGACAAATTTCCCACAAATGCAGCATCATAATATCGCGCGGTAGGTCGAGAATGTTCATCTGTTGATTCCGGATCATCAAAAAAGCCGTAAACATTTAATGTCGAAAAATCCTTTAGCCATTCCGGGTGAACATTAGATCCATTAAAATTCCAGAACACGTCTGCATCAGCAAGCTTTGCCGCTAACCTATCTCTCAATGCTACAATCCTTCTATCCCTGCGCTGCCATAGCCGATCCAGCATCGGAAAAGTCATTCGATGTTCCGGAGGATCCGGAACAAGACAAAATGCCTCCACATCCCATCCCATCTCTCTAGCTCTTTCCACCACCCCATTGTAGTGTGATAAAGCATAGTCGGCCCAAGCCAAGTGTCCAAATACAAGGCGAGGCCCTTTGGGGCTTTTTATACTGCTTATATCTCCTATCGACTTTTCCATCGCTTCACGAATCACCAACACAATATATACCCGTCCACGAATCCCGCAAATGGAACATTCTGCCTTTCAGCTTGCCCTTCCTGTATAATTCTTCAAGACCTTCGCAGACTGAATAAATCCATGAATACTTCATCGCCAACTTCGGATTGAAATCATGCCAAACAAGAAAAGCTCCCGTCTGAACACAATCAAGAACTTTGAGGGTGTCATTTACCACAAAATCAGCATCGTGGCATCCATCAATAAAAGCCACATCAATCATTCCTATATCTGGCGTCCATGAAGCTGTATTTGCATAAATCTGCCTAATATTCTGAAAATCCCGCCCCCGATAATACGATCCTATCTCTCCTTTACTAAGTGCCATTGAGGTAAGAGTACCACCTTCATTAAATTCCTCTGGCAGAATGTTAATAGTGTGCACAACCGACCCGGGAGCATTAACAGCAATCAATGCAGAGGAAAGTCCTCTACCTGTGCCTATTTCAAGACACACCTTTGGTTTAGCATTTCGAACAACCGTTCCCAGGCTTTCTGCATCACGAAGACGCCTATTGTTTACATCCTCCGTAAACCGGAACTGAAGATATGTCGGGTCATCAATAAACACAGCATCTGCCGTCCACCCGAAAACCTTCTTCAGCTCATTTATATCATTGAGTTCAATGACATTACAATTCAAGCAACGAAATTTATTAACATCGAAAAAACTTTTTACCCTAGCCCTCATACTTGCCTTTCTCATCGGTTCTTCCCTTTTCGATTTAACTACTCATACTCATTTTAAAGTTTTAGTTGTCCACTGAATTTCGGGCTGAAGTTTTGCGCGACACGGTTCAATTGCATAGGCACTATTGATGCTCGTACTTTTTTCCACTCTCAGCAAAAACCTAATGCCTTCACCAGTAAGTGGCCTGCCATTAAAAATAGTACCACGGAGAACAATGTTGTATGTGTGTGGCGCAAGGAGGTTCTTAGGAATGATAGCCCTCGAGAGATACTCGCCCTCCCTAACGACAGGTATCTCATCGGCATTCTCGTCATGAAATGTCCTGATCAAAACGTTCTCGTCTTCGTCCATGATATCAACATATACTCGCAAACCACTTGTTTGACGAAGAACAGAATAGCGAATTTCCACTTCAACAGGTTTGCCATTCAAAACAATCTTGCACGGGCATCCATCCTGATAAACAACGAAGGACTTGAGACAAAAAACAGGATCATGCGGCAACTTCTTAATTAGAACATTAATATCTTCAAAAGAATTCGCAATACTACTTTGACCAAGATAGGCCTGTGTAACATCATAAGTGTTGCCCACTTGTTTAATTCTGCCTTCTTCAAGCCACACAGTACGATGGCAAAGATTTCTCACCGCCTGCATGTTGTGGCTCACAAACAACACCGTACGTCCTTGTTCAGATGCTTGATCCATTTTGCCTAAACATTTTCTTCGAAATGCAGCATCGCCTACAGCTAGCACTTCATCAATAATCAGAATCTCCGGCTCCAAGTGTGCGGCCACAGCAAAGGCGAGACGAACACACATGCCCGAAGAGTATCGTTTAACAGGTGTGTTAATGAACTCATCAACCTCAGCGAAGGCAACAATCTCGCTGAATTTAGCATCGATTTCTTTCTTAGTCATTCCAAGAATTGAACCATTAAGATATACATTTTCGCGACCTGTAAGTTCAGGATGAAACCCAGTTCCTACCTCAAGTAGACTTGCAACACGTCCAGCAATAAGTGCTTCCCCCTCCGTTGGATCCGTGATTTGGCACAGAACTTTCAAAAGCGTTGATTTCCCAGCTCCGTTGCGCCCAATAATGCCAACAACCTCACCTTTAGAGACGCAAAAAGATATATCTCTCAACGCCCAGAATTCAGTCTTCTTGACCGAGAACAAGCTATGACCTTGACGACACCCAGAGACATACTCTTTTCTAAATAGACTATAAAAGAATGATCTTACCCAAAAGACAAGTTGGTCTCGAAGTGTGTTCGGCGACAACGTGTTTCCTAGCCAATACTTCTTACCTAACCCAATAACGGAGACGGCTGTTTCTTTCATAAGACCAATCTATATAACATCTGCAAATGTTCTCTCAGCATAACGGAAATAGTAAGCACCCGAAACAAATACTACTATGGCGACAACTGCACTAAGCCAGAAGGCAATCCAATAAGGCTCAAAATCCGGCCCAAGAATACACCATCTAAAACCATCAATAACACCAACCATTGGATTCAAGCTATATAACAGTCTCCACTGCTCAGGAATAATACTAGACATAAATCCAACTGGGCAAACATACAACCCCATACTCACAAAGAAAGGAACAACGTGCTTAACATCACGATATTTAACATTAAGTGCTCCTAACCAAAAACTGATTCCCATAGCTATAATTGCGGCCAGAACAAAAAACAAAGGCAAAAGCACTATATGCAAGCGAAACGATACGCCACACCATAACATCAAGCCTATCAGGACAAGAAAAGAAAGAAAAAAATCTACAGTACAGCTTAATGTTGTACTTATAGGAATAATCAATCTTGGAAAATATATCTTTTGAATCATATTTGCAGCAGCAACAACTGAGTTGCTGCCCTGACTTAGACTGCTGGAGAAAAACTGCCAAGGCAACAGAGCCGTAAAAGTCATTACCGCATAGGATGCGCCATTGCTAGGAAATCGGCCAAGTCGGCTAAAAACAACCGTTAATACGACCATAGTCATAAAAGGCCTGAGCACTGCCCAAGCAATACCAATGGCAGTCTGCTTGTATCTCACGACAATATCACGCCAGGCCAGAAAAAAAAGTATTTCCCGAGATTGCCAAACTTCCCTGACATTAATAGAACTGAAGGCAGTACGAGGGCAGATTCGCCGTAATGTTATTCGTTCAGTCATAACAAAAAAACAAACTCCGATAAAACATTAACCCTTAAACCTCTTAGACAAAAGGAGAGCAAACTATATAATAACTCCTTATTTTTTCTCGCCTGATTGATAATAATGCGTACTGTAGTAATCTCTATGGTAGTAGTCATAGCCACCCAGACGTGATATCCATCCAAAAGATATACGATTAATAACAACTCCAAGCACCTCTGCATTAAGATCATGAAAATGTCTTAATGTTTGACGCAAAGCCCGTTTGCGGGTGCGATTTGCACTACACACAACGATTACACCTCCCACATAACGCGACACAACACCAGCATCACTGATCATTCCATGAGGCGGCATATCAAAAACAACGTGATCGTATTTCTTCTCTGCCCAATTAACGAAACGTTTTAACTGATCGCTAGCGATAGTATCAACTACACTAACTTTGGTTGCAGACTTACTCCACACTAAGTCCAAATTTTCACACTCCGAAGCTATTGGTAACGTATCAAACTCATTGTCACCTGCGGTTGGCACACTCAACACGTCAGTCAAATTATGCACATCCCTACCAACAGAAAAAACAGTACCTATCTGTGGTCTACGCAAATCTAAATCTACCAATAAAGTTTTCGAGCCACCTCTAGCAAACATAATAGCCAAGTTACATGCTACAATTGTCTTGCCCGCTTCCGGTGCTGTACTGGTAATCACTATGGACCTAGATTCCTGCAAAAACTGCGGAGAGTCAAGGGTTGTTCGCATTCCTGCAAAGGCTTCCGTCATTTCCTGAGAATGGTCATGCAAACAGGATAAAGCAACCTCTTTTCTTTTTGTTTGTTTACTCAAAGGAACAAGACCTAACACGTAAGCCCCAATAGCTTCCTCAACCTCCCAAGCCGTTGTAACATAATCATCCAGCCATTCTCGAATCATTGCGATACCAACACCAAGCAAAAGACTCACAAACAACCCGAGGCTAAGTAGTCGTAAAGGACGGGGGTAAACCGGCGTAGTGGACACAATCGCCCTTTCAGAAAGAATAGCTGTTGTAGTATTCTCATCCGCAGACAAGCGCGCCTCCTCAATCCTTTTAAGTATACTTTGATAGCTATTCTCGGCGACCTGCCGTTCTCTCTCGAGCGCACTAACTTGTCCTTTCAGCCCAATGATACGCAAATCCAGTTCTGAGGCAAGCTGCCGTTGCTCTTCTATCCTATGGCGCAGACTGTTCGCCTTGTTAGTTAACAAAATAAGACTCTGTTGTGCCGCCAAACGTGCTTCGTTCAAAACAATCAAAAGTTGTTTCTCAAGCACACCTATTTGCTTATTGACCTCAGTAATCTTTGGGTGTTGAGGACGATACTTTATCAAGAGATTGTCACGTTCTGTTTTTGCCCCACGCCATTCACCCAACTTCTTCCGAATCTCCAGACCACGCGGGGTTTCATCAGGCAGTTCACCAATCATAGTGAGATTTGTTCCAAACGTATTGAGCGGAACAGCCAATGATTCTGCCTGGTTTGCCTCTCCATCGGCAACCTCAAATTCCAAGCTAAGATTCATGACCGACTGTTCAGCTGTCTTCTTCTGGCTTTCTAGCAAATCAATTTTGTTTTCCCTACGAAAGGCGATGAGGGCATTATCTGCCTTGTCAAGGAGAACTTGTTTCGATATGGCTTGGGCTCGCAACCAAACAACCGCTTTATCTGATAAAGCCCTATTTTCCTCAAGAGATATCTCTTCAGCCATCTCGCCAAAGACATTAGCCCGAACCGCAGCCCGTCCAGGATCAGCATCACGACAGGTAAAACGCATCAAATAAGAGTCGGGGACAAGACTGATTGTTGCAACAGCAGCATTCGTAGGATCCTCAACACCCATTTGCGCAAGCCTTTCCGCTACTCGTTTTCGCATCGAGTTGCCTTTGAACTTTTCTAAACGCGTATTAAAAATATCATAACTCCTAACACCACCCAAACTCTCATCCTGAGCGACACCATACTGCTTCATGATTCTCGGTCGCCGGATACGCAACTCCACAGTACTGCTTGATTCATATAGCTTAGTTATTACAATCAGCCTATAGCTAACGGCAGACATCCCCAGGCATGTAGTCAAAATCAATGTCAACCATCTTCTTCTGAGCAGAGCAAAAAACTGCCAAAAATTTATTTCGCCGAGTGGGCCTGAAGAAGCGCCATAGGCAGGAGAGTCATAATACGGTGCACGTGAGGACAATGATGAGCCTTGATCTGAATCCAAAAGACGTTTTTTCGGTAGCGAGTGTTTCATCTATCTTCCTTTTGTTTTTTCTGCTTTCATAACATCAAGTGTCTTTTCAAGGTTTCATCCTTATGATAAGCCTATTTTATTCACTATTTTTCGACGCATGTCTGAAACAGACACTTTCCTATTAAGTAACAAATCAAAAACATTTCAACACAAAGTTCTCACTGTAACCCATAAACGAAGATTGACAGCAGAAACCATCCACGTAATAAGAATTGCCGAACTCCGAAAAGGCAAATCAAAAAAACTGTAGACGACGGTCAACATCACTCCAGTCAAGATAAAGAAAGGAAAGGGCTCGATCAGCCTCCCCTTGAGTCGTATGACTGGAATGACAAAGAACGCACCAAACAGTACCAAAAGACCAGTACCTATCAAACCAAATTCCGTCATAAACTGGAGTAAATCATAATGTGTATTTGCTTTGCCAGACGACGCAACCCATCCCCAATCCTCCTTCTCTACATAGAAACCTATCAAGTGAGATTGAGACCATCCTCCTGCACCAAACCATAAATAATCTTTCCATATCTTTATCCCTACTTCAATCAGTTTGGGTCTGTCGCCCAATGAAAGAGAGACTCTATTTATGTCGAGAGTTACAGACGTCTCTATATCACCTAAATCATTCCGGATATAAGATTCTGAAATGAATTCGTTTGCAATCACATCCCGCCCTGCTCCATGTACAACAAAAAACACAACACAAGCCAGTCCAAACAAAAAAATGATCTTACTGAACTTTACACCGGGTGGAGCACTATGCCAATCTACAGCCAAAGCATATATTCCTGCTGTTAATAAAAGCACCCATGACAGCAAAAGAGCTGCCCGACCAAGAGAAACGCCTGCCCCGAAAAAACAAAAAGCACACGAAACTCCCAACAACCAGACCTGCCCGGGTCTTAGTCTTTTACTGCGAAATATTTGACTAAACAACAACCCTATTCCTGTACAGAAAACCAGATTAAAGAACATGCCGGCATGATTTGCATACCCGAACGAGGTGAAGAAGTAGCTTTCTGATGGTATGGTGCCCCATCCAAAGGATTTAGCAAAGATAAATTGTAGAAGCGAAAAGAAAGCAAGAACACCTGCACTTACTACAATGCTTGTTAAGAGCTGTTTTATGCTTCGCCTGTGTTTAATGCCTACACGCAGAGCTAATGCTCCGGAAATGGCAGGAATAAACCAGCGCAGCATTTCTGCGGCATCGGCCTTGTTTATAGCAGATGGTAGCCAGGCTATGCGCGGCGGGCCATAGATCCATTTCATGTTCGCCCAGTCCATCTGAAGTGTTCTGCCTGCATTCCACCATTGCACTGTCAATAATCCTAGAAATAATAATCCAATATATAATATGGGATCTTTAAGAAAGGCTAGAATGGTAGAACCCAAAGCCTTTGAGGATGTTTTCCCTTTTAGTTTCTCGCGATTTAATCGCGAAACAAATGCAGCTACCAGAGCCAGAAGACCGAGCCAGGGCAGAGGCCATTGATATGCCACCTGCGTCCCGCCTCGCACCCAGGTCGGATAGGCAACGAGCAGAAACAGTGCAAACACCAGGTTTTTCTCCGCTCTTGGAATAGAACGAGAACGTCTGGGTTTATGTGATTGGGAAGATTCGATCATTTACGTTACTGCAATAAAATAACGCTATGCCTGCACGCGCACCTACTGCCCTACTGCCTGGCATACTTAGGCGCTTTAGGTGGAACTGCGGGCATTGCACCTTTTGGAATAACAGGCAAGAGACGCGGGTTAACTTTCTTTACTACACGCGCAATTATCGCGGGTGCTGCAGCACCTTTGGCTTTTGCAGTCTCTGACAACAACAGTCCGACACGCTGCTTGGCTGCCTTCTCATTCAATCCCAGTTTTTCAACCGCTGCTATCGCCCGAAGAAGAATATCAACTGCCTGATCTTCATTAGCATTCTTTATAAAAACAGCAAGAAGAGCCGGTTTTTTTGCAATGGCAACAATCTGCTTATCTGTCGGTGCAACAAACGCATTCTTTTTCGCACTGTATGCAGGAACACAAAACACACTCATGCAAAACGCCATTACACAAAAACCTATAATTGATTTTTTCATACTGGAACTCCTTTTTCTTTATTTCCTAGTATTTTAAATTTAATCCGACTGTCGCGCGAATCTGCTCATAGTCATCCTGGATGTTGGATGTGAAATCTTCATACCGGACCTTCAGGTAAATCTGCATGGCTTTGTGTTTTGATTCAAAAAGCAAACGTAACTGAGCGCCCAAAAGTTCTTCCAAAGCATCAATACCGTTAATCTCCCGGTTATAATCATCAGCACGATAAGATCCGCCAAGTGTAGCCTGTATCCTTTTCGTGGCCCTATAAAGCAGTCCGAGTGACCCCTGATTCACCTGCTTGGTATTAAGAGCAAAGGCCGATGTGGGAAGAATGTCGTTACGGCCGAATGCCTGAAGGCTCATCTTTTCCGTAACTGCCCAAGCCGCTGAAACATCATAGTTGAAAACCGTTTCATTAAGATCGTCATCCTGCGATCCTGAAGCATCTGCATCGTAGGTTTCTATGCCGGCGCCGATATTCAGGGTTGTCTTTTGAGTCGGCATGGTTCTTAGACCTGCCCTTATTTTCTGGAATAAAGATTTCTGCAATTCGTTATCCGATTCCTGCTGTCCCAGCATACCGACCAGGGTTACGGAACTCTTATCTCTTACTCTATAGCCCAGATTTATTTCCGCCTGAAGTTCGTCCCAGTCGAACAGATCTACGTCATCAGGAAAAGCAACTGAACCGTAGCTGATGCCAACTTCCGTTTCCAGCTTATCGGTATCATGAGCCGCACCAACACCAAAATCATTAAGTGTTCGCGAAGTACGCCTGGTCCGTGTCTCAATCAATCTTAACACAGCTCGGCCTTCCTGGTTCTTGGCATGAATATCCGATTGCGTGAACTCATAATCGGAAATATCACTATAGCGCTGACTTAGTATTATCTGCAGTTTATTCCTGCTGCCGTAAAGACAATCAAAATTCTCCTGAAAAGTCTCATCATCAAGATCCGTGAATTTGTCATATCTTCTTATCTGATACCAGCCTCTCAGACTCATGGAGATTCTGTCATTCTGCTTAAGTAATGTAAGACCCCCTATCAGATCATAGAAAAAATCATCTTCTTCGTTGTCTTTAAGAAGAAGAACGTTTGAATCGTAGGTATACGAGCCTTCCACAAAGGGGCTTATAGTCGTGTCGCCGGACAGATTAATTCCTTCGCCGGGCCGTCCGGCAAACATATTACCGGCAATAAAAAGCATAAACAACAGAACAATCTTATTAACAATGGACTTTTTAAAGCTCATAAACAAAAATTACCCTTTATTTCTTACACCTCAAAACAATGAACACTATTGCAGATAGTCACAAATACGCGAAATAACATCAACCAAAACTTTAATAAATTTTCGCCTCTTTTTCGCCTGCCCCGTCGGATGACTTGGGGCGGGCAATCTCTTCTCTTCTTCTTATTCCCCGCTAAATTCTTTCTTAAATCGCCTCCGGCGAATAACTCTACTCTTCTTTCGCGCCTTTTTCGCGCCCTTTCGCGGGCAACCTCTTCTTTCCTGCTGCAGTCTAAAAGATTAATTCAGGGACAAAAACAATATCGCCGGAGTAAAGCATGACGTCATCGTCAGCCTTACCCTTTGCTCCGATGTTCTGCAAATTTATCTCCAGCTTTTCCGGCCTCCCGTCTTTTCCGACACGTGTAATTCTGATAGCGGTTTTTTTTGCGCTTGTTGAAAAACCGCCTGCCTTCTGAATAGCCCTTGTCAGACTGATGCTTCCCGTAGCAGATATATTAACCTTACCCGGTTCTTTCACACGTCCTAAAACGGTAACGCATCCCCAGGGCGAAACAGCATCTCGCCCTGACGCAAGAGCATAGTCGACCTGAACCTTCGGATTAACAAAGAAATACTTATTGTATAACAGATAAAGATACCGTCGGAACTCTATAAGAGTTTTACCTTCCGCCGTTACCGGCCCGACCAAAGGAAGAATGATCTTCCCATCACTCTGAATACGCTTATTGGGCTCGTCGATTTCTTTTTCTCCTGCCACAAGCACCGTTATGTTAAGGATGTAACCCGGCGCAAGAGTAAACTCTTTCTTCTCGACTTTAGGCTCGTCCTTCCCAGCCTTATCGACGGGCTGCGTTTTTGCAGCATTCCGAGCTTTGTCAACAGACGGCGTTTTTGCAGTACGCTGAAGGATTCCAGAGTGTTTCAAATTATTCCTTCGTCGAAACATCGAACAGCCCGTTGCGCTGAAAAGAATTACTGACACTGCAAGGTAAAGAAATAATGTTTTTTTCATAATACTGAACGTCATAGCAAAGTTAAATTTTTTATGTTTTTTTCAGTGCTACTGTGCACCGCTGTTCATAACAGCATCCTGTCGGGCATGCAAGCTGTTTCAGATAGGAATTTGCGTTGTAATATTTTTTTCGGAGTTAACCGCCCGCGCTCCCGCGCTAGATGCCCGGGATGAACACAGATTATAATGGGGTAACGGCTCAAAGAGCTGTTGCACCAAGCTCCTGGAATAATTCTTCCACAAAAAACCTCGTTTTAACGGGTATCCGTTCTTCCGGATAATAGTTCATTACTATATCAAACAATTTGTCCGGTGAGGCTATCTGCAAATGTTTTACAAGAAAAATTAAATCATCTTTATCGTACGAATCAAACCGTGCCGAAATACATTTCATTGCAAGCATATACTCAGGTCTTGGAGCCCAAACACGTAGATTTGTATAATTCAGAACATCCCTCTTTGGAGGATCAATAGTAAAGAACCCTTTGGCTGCATCATTCAGCCAATTCTCCGGCACATCCATTTTCCTGCCAACAACCGCTACCGCGTCCCGAATTTCTTTTGCCGGCGCAAAAATTCCATCAACATCTTTTGTGGCCAATCGAGATTTAAAAACAAGACACATTACTGCTCCGCCACAAATGCCCACTTCCCCAATAACATCTCTGCCCTCAAGTTCAGAGTTTAACTCGACAAACAACTGTTCTATTTTCTCTGCATCAAGCATTCAGGCCCTATCCATAAAATTGTTCAGGACGAATATATTTCTTTTTCTAAAACAAATTGACGACTCCGCCAAGGCTAGTGCCTTCAAGCTCTCCATCTCCGACACAAACCAAGGGACTTCAAGTGCTGATATTCCCCGACACCAGCCAGGCGCCGACATACCCGATTCCTGACACAGCGCCTCTACCGTTGAACACAGAAGACATTCAATCCGATCGCTTGTACCGGCAACAGGAGCAGATGCAATTAACTCCTCTTTTTTTGTCAACCTGAAGGCATCAACAAAATTGAACAAATGCAGCGGCCAACTCTGATCTCCATCTACTATGATACGAACAGATGTAATTACGATGGAATCCATATCTTCACTCAAATAATTACCTAAGAGCAGATTGATACCACTTTCGGGAAGACCTAAGGCTTTTGAAACCTTCTGAATGCTGGAAATCCGCATGTCATGTCCGGGATCCTCTAACATCTGAAGCCCCCTGAACGACAACGATGCCCGCTTCGCAAACTGCCTTTGCGAGTAACCTTTATTCACCCTTATCTGCTTCAATATTTTCACAACCCACAACCTATCATGACTTACTATAATTAGTCAAACTATATCCGGCATTTGAAATTCAGAAAGCGTATAAAATGATTACAAATAAAGGAATCTCTTTAATTAGTCGACGCTGAAAAACTATTTAACTCGCTTGATATAAGAAAGATAAGGAAAAATATGGTTGCTTGAATTTGCAAGGTGTCAGCATGTAGTACGACGTTTTCTTGCAATTATATGAATGAATTTGTTGAACATGAGCAGTTTAAAGATCGAATAAGGGAATGAAACGAGTTAAATATAGTCCAGTTCCCGCCGTCTGCTCCCGCCTGCAACGTTGTAGCACTGCGGGCAGGTTGTTGTTGCGACTTGGAAATAAATACTATGTCCGTCGTCACAACGCCGCGCAGTCGTCAGAAACTGGACTTTTTCAGTGCCGACTAATTATAGCCTTCACCCGCTTAAAACCTGTTTTCGTTTTCAGCTACGCCCCGACACAGCGCGAAAGAAGGAAAACTTCTTCTTACAATTTGTTCAGTATCCCCTTTTCACGATAGTCGAAAGGTTTTGTGGTAATGGTATAGCCATCTTCCAACACCCTGCTGACTGCAAATCTTCCATATGAGTCAGCCGTCAATGTACGCAAAAGATATACCAGAACCTTTTTGGCTCTGGTATCGCCTGTCTTTACAAGGAGCGGAACTCCATAAATAATATCAACCTGAACGTTGTCCATATAACGACCTTCCGCCCAGTGCTTTCTATAGTATACCCGTGTTAGATATTTATCGCTTTGCTCCATTACGAATTTGATATAAATATCACGGGCTGTTTCACTGTGATGCCGCTGTGCACTCGCAAAGTTATCGCAGACATAAGACAGGGCTTCAGTCAATAAAGCATTTTTGCCTTTGAGCCGTTCAGGAAAATCAATTTCAAAAAGAATCCGGCGGCATGCCTCCACAGCTTCAGATGTATTTATCTTCCTTAAAACCCGTATGGCTCTCGCTGCATGCTCAACGGTATGGCGATCTGCAGTTTCTTTTGTAATATCAAGTTCTTTAATAAGACGCGGGACAGCTAGATCGTCCAGATCAATCAATATCCGGGCTGCCCGCTTATTTTTTGATCTGGATATATTCAGATCTCTAATAAGGACATTCAGTTCCTGCTCTATGAGCGCTGACCGCCTGATCTGCGCTGCAGTCATTGATGCAGTATGCGCACATCCTCCAAACGCAAATAGTATCAGCAGAAGGCTGAACTGCCATCTCAGACAGGATTTCAGCAACAACAGATTGACTCCTTTCCTCTCAAGCCATTTGCTTTTAAGACTCAAATTTTTTAGCGTTCCTTTAGCGTGTTTCGCGGGCTCTTTCTTTCCATTAGTAATGCAACAAGGCAGACTCCGTCCCTCTCAGTTACAGTTTTAAAAAACACTTGCAACCTATAAAACAGTTTTACATATCCGGAAGAACGCAAGATTATCTGTCGCGCACCTCGTACACTTAAAGCATAGAGGCGAGGGATCATACCTTAACGTCTGTCGAAAAACTTCAGACCCATTCTCTTCCGGTTAAAGCGCCGTGCTGTGAACCAATCCCCTTTGAATACTACTTAAAATACATTAATATTAACTTTTTATCAAGCGTATACCACACAGTGTAGCGCCGAAGAATCGGCGCAGGTTTCAGTGTTCAGAAGGAAAGAAAATGTGGAATGATTAAATTGATAAAAGCCCTTTCCCCATCACTCCATTGCTTTTTACTCAAAAACTTAATATCTCCAACAAGCATCTTTCCGCAGTTTTGCCGTCCCACAACTCCGGACGCAGAGGCTTACAGTCCAACGCCAGCGTATTCTTGAAGGCCTTGCGAATCCGCTCGATATTGTTACCTGCCAACACACTTGCGCCTCCATGTTCGCGCAATGTTATCGGACGCTCGGTATTCCTGCGCAAAGTTATACAGGGCGTACCCAGAACACAGCATTCTTCCTGCAATCCTCCGCTGTCGGTAAACATAATGGATGCACCCATATTCAGCCGCAACAGCTCATAATAGCCCAGCGGACTGAGCAGAATTATTCCTTCGCACTTTTCAATATCGGGAAACAATCCGAAGTCTTCAAGGCGCCCCTTCGTTCTTGGATGCAATATCCATATAAGCGGTATTTCCCTGGAAACTTCATCAATAAAGAATCGAACCAGCGGCTCAAAAGTCTCCCTGACATCCACATTAGAAGGCCGATGCATGGTTAGTACTGCATAGCCGTCTTCCTTAATCTGCTTCAATCTACATTCACCTCCATTCGCCAAATTCGCATAATTCGCGGTTAAAATCTCTTTTATATCCATTATCTCCGCTCTTTCGCAGTTGGCTTCAAGTGAATCAATCATAATGTTACCGACAAACTTGATTTTTTCTTCCGGCACGCCTTCAGCCCTGAGATTAGCGCTCGACAGTTCATCAGGCGTAAGAAGCAGATCCGCCAAACGGTCAGTGACAATGCGGTTGATTTCCTCCGGCATTTCCATATCCCCCGAACGCAACCCGGCTTCTATATGCGCTACCTTTACGAGTTCCTTCTTGGCCGTAATCGAGCAGGCGCATGTAGCATTCACATCTCCGACAACGACAACCCAATCAGGTTTTTCCGCTCTAAGCACCTTCTCGAACTCAATCATGGTACGTCCGACCTGTTCGGCATGCGTTCCTGATCCAACGCCCAGGTTGATGTCAGCTTCCGGAATATCGAGCGCATCAAAGAACACCTTCGACATCTTATCATCGTAATGCTGACCGGTATGTACCAGCACATGCTCTATATGATGGTCTTCTAGTGTCAGATTAGCGTTAATTAGTGGTTCACCCTCTCTGGAATTTATATTATGCTTCTGGATCACCCGTATAAACGGGGCAATCTTCATAAAATTGGGGCGCGCGCCTACTACTGAAATTATTTTCATGATTCTGACTGCCGGATTCAGGATTATTTTTCCTGCCCGTGATTTCCTGTCAAATTAACCCACGGCTGAGACATTATCGGCAGGCATCTCAACAGACACCGACTGCCCCAGAACATCAACAGATACAACGAGATATCTTCGTTTAAGCTTCCGCACAAATATTCCTTCAACATCTTTTAAAGGACCTTTTTTTATTCTAACCAACTGGCCGGCTTTAAGAAATGGACACGGATCAACACGCAGTCCGCTTTTAAGTAAATTACGGATATTTATTATATCACGATCAGGAACAATCGCCGGCCCTTCCTTCCGATTGAACAACAAATCAACAACCCCTTTAACCTGCAAAACCTCAGATCTTTCGTTCTTCGCAATATGAACAAAAAGGTATCCCGGAAAAAGAGGTTTCTCGACAATTTTGGTTCGATCTTTCCATCTGCTGGAAATCTCAAGCAGGGGCAAATAGTGTTTTATGTTCCGCCTGGCAAGCAGCATTGCGGCGTTTTTTTCGTGACGGCTACGCGTATAAACCGCATACCACAGTTTAGCATTCATAATCTAACCCAAACAATAGCTGACTGTCATATCTGTCATTTATCAGAAACCCGGCTTCTTAACCAAGTGCCGGCGTAGGAATATGCCGCTCAGTTGGATAAGCAAACGCTATATCTTTTCTGCCGTTAAATTCATCCACAATCATAGAGGACAACTTGTCGTGCATATCGACAAATCGTTTATAATGCGCTATGTAAAACAATTTGTAACAAACCCCACAATCAGCAACAACCGTGTGTATCGTTGGCTTGCGAATGGTCTTGGTCTGACCATACTTCTCCTCCATCAGCGTAGAACCTTTTTGAGAAAGCTCATATTCCTCGCGCGTCCCTTCTTTCAGAATACGCAAAAGAACTTCCCGGCAAGTCTCAGGATCAGACTCAAAGGTAACTGTAATGTCTATTCTGCCGCTAATATAAGGGTGAACATGAGAGTAGTTGAGCAAATTACTCTTGAATATAAAACTGTTGGGAATAACCAATATCCTGCCGGTAGGCTCATCCACGCCCAGCCAGTTATTCAATTCCAGAAGAGTTACCCTCAGCATTTGTACGTCTATCACATCACCGCGGTGCCCATCAATCTCTACGCGATCACCCACTTTCAGCTTGCGACTGGCAACAATAACAAACCAGCCGGCAAATGATGAGCAAAGATCCTGGAGCGCAATAACAATAGCCGCACCTACGATACCCAGCACCGTTGCAATTGCTTTTATATCTTCGAGAAAGAATATGCACACAATGATTGTAACAATGAAAGCAAATATATAGCCGCCTATTCGGCGGGCGACAAAAAGATCATCTTTGTTCATCAGCCTCGGAAAAAGAACTCTGCTGACCAGGAAATATATCGCTGCCATGACCAGCAACATCACTACCGGAAAAGCAAAACGTTCTCGATACCGCTTTAACGATATGCCAAACTGGTGCTCACAAAATTTCTTTTCAGAATCAAAAAGAGCAATCCCCTGATCGACGACAACAAGCTCACTTTTCAGAGACTCTATCTGATGCTTGAGCTGCTCTATCCTTGCACCAAGAAGCTTCTTGTCACTCTTGGCAATATTGATCATGTTACGAAAACGCTGTTCTTTGGCGGTATCCCCCTTGAAAAGACGGGTAATCATTGAGTCCTGCGCCTTGGCCTGACCTTCGATTCTAAGACGTCCGGCAAGAATCCTTATTTCCTCATCAAGCTGGGCAAATCGCTCCTCTGCCAAATCAAAAGCTGTGGCTGTTTCCTGTCGCTTCCCCTCCAAATCAGCTCGCAGCAGGGTAAATTCTTCACTATTGTGCGAGGCAACTGCTATGTATTCCTTTTTCTTAAACAGGAGTCGTACAGTTATTCGATGACTCAGATCAATGGAGCGCCTCATCTCGTCTATCCGATTGGCTTCTTCCGCAAGACGAATACGCAGTTCCTCGGTATCTCTGATGATCATACATGCAAGGATTTCTGCATCAATGTTCTGGATTAAAGAGTTGCGTTCTGCGTTGACATCATCATTCTGCACAGAAGCCGCTTCCGCCACACTGCGCTGAACCTCCAGCTCAGCTCGACGTGTCTTCAGCTTATCAATGTTACGGTTCTGATCTTTAATCCTGTCTCTTGCCTTGGTCATGTCCGATTCTATAGTCGCAAGAACAACACGGAGATCTTCTTCGGCAGTTGCCTGCCGCTTGGAAGCAAACTTCTTCTCTTCCAAGTCAAGGCTGACAGTCCGACGCGTATACGCCAGCTCCTTGTGCGCCAGCTCAATACGTTTCTCCCAATGTGATCGCTCAGCCGCATTGGTAGTTACACTCAAAATATCCGAAAAAATTGTAATGTCTTCGGTAACTGCAATTACACGGGGATCATCATCTACCCCGGCAACTGCCTGCCAATTCGCCAGTGCCACGCATGTAAGAAAAAGGACAATAAAATAGGATTTCCTCATAATCAATTGCTTGAAAAACATAATGTATATATCTCGCTTCCTCTTTAAAAGGCTACTGGAAATTACGCATTATATCGCAATTCCCTCCTGAAAAAAAGGATATTAGTTCTATTTGCTTTGTAACAAAAACAGATCATTGGCGGCAATGAGAAATGAAGGTTGAGAACCTGCCTGACATTCGACATTCAGTGCTTTTTTCATTTTCAATGGTTTCAAATGTTTCCTCAACCAACCACGGGCTTTATACTGACCGCATATTCAGCGGTCTCTTCAAATCCCAGCTTATGAAACCTGTCACTTGTAAAATAATCATGATCAACAGATAAACACGGCTCATGCGTAACCGGCTCTATACAAAACATCCCGGCATTTCTGGCCGGTGTCCAGATCATAATATTATCAAACCCGACAGACGAAACCTCTATGCCATGACCTGACTCTCTATCCCTGTATACAGCGGAACCGACACCCGGCAGAATCAGCGTCTTAACCTCAATAATATCATCCAGAGAATATTCCCTGTCGCCCGCTTCAAAAACCGCCTTGTCCGGAGCACCCTGCATCCTGAAAGCCGGATGCCAGCCAAGCATATACGGCATTATCTCTTTCTCCCTGTTTGTTACTGTAATCTTAAGATCAAGCCGATCCTTATTAAGCTCGAATTCTTTCCTGATAAAACACCCAAAAGGCCAGACCAGATATTCAGGATTATCTTTACCGGGCCCGAACTTCCTGTTTTTTATCCGCTCTATTCCATCATGGTTCTGCGCAAAAGAAATTGTGTTACCCGCAAGCTTCTCAATCCGGTAAGGCAAATATCTGCTGACCCCGTGCTGATCTAACGCGTAAACCTTATCGCCTGTTACAATCCTGAAATTCTTAACAGGTCCCACAACAGGAAACATGGTTAAC
>JBHORK010000139.1:0-4833 GCA_042565725.1 Verrucomicrobiota bacterium | reverse complement strand
GGGATAACTTCTTATTGTTTTGCCGGTAGCCGCATCAAGCGCCGTTACAGGCTGAATCAGACTTTATTCTCAGCAAATAACAGGCTGTTCCATTACCGCCGTTTATATTCATTCCGGCAGGAATATACAAATGAGTTGGAACACTTACAGGATAATAAAGAAAGAGACAACCCTTTATCAATCATGCGGTTTAAACCGCATGTCCAAAAATTCTTTATCCTGTTGATCCCGTTAATCCCGTCTAAAGACTCTTCATTCTTTTATTTAACTTTTGACACTACATTACAATTAAACATATCACTACAATCAAAACTTTACCTTTTTCGACTTGCCGGACTTTAATGCAATTTCCTGTTTCTTCCCATCATAATGTACCACCAGCTTCTGCGTTATAGGAGACTCAAGTACGCAGTGTTCCAGCCGCCCTTTCTTCCATTCCATATCGACAATAATATTACCGCGTGCCTTGAGACCTCTAACTGAACCTGTCCCCCACGCGTCCGGCAAGCAGGGCAAAAGAACAATACGCCCCGGATAACTGCTCATTAGAGCTTCAACAATACCGGCAGCCAGCCCGAAATTCGCGTCAATCTGGAATGGCGGATGCAGACCAAAAAGACTCGGCAACAGCCTTCCTTTCATACGGTGCTGCCTGTCCTTGTTCTCATTACCATTGAGACCGTAAACCGTCTCAACAGGATTCTCAAACGGCTTAACAAAACATACGAACTGACGATGATACATATCCTTGTCCCGGACCCTGGCCCAGCAGGCCAGCCTGTGCGCCTGCCCCCAGCCGGTACTTGAAAATGTACGATCTATAAGACTCTGACGACATGCCTTCACAAGCTCAGGTGAATCCTCATGATTAATTTCAATTCCCGGAAAGAGCGACCACATGTGAGATATGTGCCGATGACCTTGAAGACAATAGTCACTGCGATACCATTCCATGAGACGGCCGGGCTTACCTTTGTCACTGCCTGTCACCAGGTCACGCGGCATAATTGCAAGAGCCGCACGCACCTCATCACGATAACCTGCATCTATCCCCAGAATCTCCGAACCCTTGATAATATTACGCATCAGCTCACGTATGGACTGAGAATCTATCGAGGCCGCATAACACATGCCCCCCATCTCCGGAGAATGACTCGGCACGGTAACCAGTTCTCCCGTTTCAGGATGCTTCACCAGAACACCTTTCAGAAATGTATTAAGTGCGCCCTTAAGAATCGGATAAATTCGCTTAAGATAATCTTTATCCCTGTTGTAATCATAATGCCACCACAGATGCTGACACATCCAGGGCGTGGCTGAAGTAGCAATGCTCCATGCCCCTTTACCGCCTGGTGAGGTATAGCCCCACACATTACCCCCGATAAAATTCACCCAGCCGTCATCCACGTTAAAATATGCCTTGGCTGTCTTTCTTCCGTTCGGCATGAGAAATTTTTCCACATAATCAACGACAGTACTATGACACTCCGGAAGATTAGAAATCTCCGCGGGCCACATATTCATCTGCAGATTAATATCAAGATGATAATCCCCGTGCCATGGCGGCCGCAGACCAACCGCCCATATACCCTGCAGGTTGGGAGGCAAGCCGCCTGCGCGACAGGATGATATCAGCAGATACCGTCCGAAATTATAAAGTACGGCAGGATACGACATATCCTTTGACGGGTCCTTGGCATGACGTTCCATCCTTTCTTCAATAGACATCTGAGCAAGCTCTTTGCTGTCCGGACCGAAACGAAGATCAACACGATTGAAATATTTCTGATAATCAGCTATGTGCCGATTCTTTATTTTCTCATAATCAGCTGCTTGCAATTTATCCAGATCACGTTTAGCGGAAATACGCGGGTCTTCTCCGCGTGTCCCGTCAGGGTCCAGAAAATCCGTGCGGGCTGTCTGATAAATAATCACGCTCTGCGCATTTTTGACAGTTAATATGCCATCTTTAATCTCTACACTGCCGCCGACATTGAATACCCGCAGGTAAGCGGCGTATTTCATGCCTTCATCATTATCCGTATCATCATTGTCCGGCAGCTGCCCGTGAATCACAATTGTATGATCATCATGCTTTTCCGTTGAAAAACGCTCCTGACGGGACAGCTTAAGAATAAAACTGACACCCTCAGAACCTTTTGCTGCAATACGGCTGGCAAAAACCCTGTCGGGAAAACTTACAAAATGTTCACGACTGTGATGGCTTCCCTTATAATCATAATCAACTGTTGCAACCGCCGTTCGCATATCCAACGTGCGAAGATAATTCTTAATTTCATTATCGTTCGGCGCATTCAGGAAGGTAATATCAGCATGCGCAAGATTCTGGAATGAACCGTAAGGCGTTGCCTTGGGTCTGGGTTTTTCACTTCCCTTGCGGAAAAAATGCTCCTGGACATATGCCTCAGCAGCTCTCTTTCCATGCTTTTCGTCCAGAAGCAATTCTCTTATCTTTGGCAAATGTTTCCATGCATCAGGTCTGTCGTCGTTACAGGGACCGCCGGACCACAATGTAAGGTCGTTTAAAACAATCTTTTCTGTTCTCGGATGACCGTTAATAATGGCGCCCTGTCTGCCGTTACCCAGAGGAACTCCATACGCATACATTTCGCTAAGGTGAACACGATCGATATCCCGAAACCTTGTTGCGTTAATAAGGGTTTCCTGAGGACGCATATCTACGGCAAAGACCGAAACAGCGAACAATGCCGACAAAACCAAGCTTACAGCAACATTTAACCTTCTCATTCTTCTCCTTTAGTTTCTTTATATAAGTCTTATAGGTCTTATTCGAAACAAACAACTTTCCCATTCTTCAAGCTCATGAATAATTTTCCATTGGCTGCCGACATGCCGTCCCATACCGGCGGTGAATCAAGATCATACTCTGAGAGCATGGCGCCGTCCTCCCGGGAAAGAATGGTAAGCTTTCCGCCTTTGCGGCCTTCTACATTCGCCCAAGGATCTTTCGGATCAACTTCATCGAAAAAACCTGCAATACATACAGCATTGTCCGTCAAAACCAACCCGTAAGGACAGACCGGAAATTTATCCAGTTCCCATACCATTCTTGTATTCTTAGCAGCTTTTATATTGTAGCCGCCGTAGACAACATATTTCTTAACCTTCGCCTGCTCTTCTTCAAACTTATCTTCTTTCATATGTTTCGTGTCGGTGTGTCCCAAATTCCCGGATATGTCGCCTCCTCCGGGAACATAAACCTGCTGTCCTGAAAGCATCCCGCCCGCCGGCAGCTGAGCAGCAGCAACCGTAAAATTATCGTCAATAGAAATAAGATTCCCAAAAGCCCGATGAGACGACCAGGCAGTACGATGAAAATAAAACCCGTCAAGAAATGAACTTTTCACCACCAAGCGAGCTCTTGACCTCTTTTCAAGACCAAGCGGCAAACCGTGTGAGAAATTCATCTTTCGCTGCTGCATGTAAATATTATCCCCATCACTTACGAGTATGTCGGATGTTGCTCCTATAGTCTCTTTCGGCATGGTTTTGGCCGTCCCGCTGTCAAGCTCCTGAGTCTCATTAATAACACTCTGTTCCAGAACCTTGCCCGTCGCAGCATCAAGCGCATACAAATGAACACCACCATCAAGAAAAGCACTTCGGCCCGCAACACAGTAAACAACTCCCTTTGCAACAATGACACTTCCATGCAGAGGCCATGCGGACTCCACCTGTCCTTCCGCCATGACATGACGCTCACGTGGCGCCGCGCGAAAACGCCAGACTAACTCTCCATCCGAAGCCCTGAGACAATAAACCCACCCGTTGCGAGATCCAAACAAACACAAACTCCCCGTTCCGACCTTCTGTCCTCTGTCCTCCGTCCTCTGTCCTCTGTCCTCCGTCCTCTGTCCTCTGTCCTCCGTCCTCTGTCCTCCGTATATAGTCGGTGGTGTGTCAATACGACCACCCGCCGTATATGTCCATAATTTCGCGCCTGTCTTCTCATCAAGAACATAAAGAGTATGTTCATCAACCGAACAAACATAAACCTTGCCGCCGGCAATAACAGGCTGTGTAAGACGACCTGTTATTCCAACTTCCCAAAGTTTTTTCAGTTTAGGATTAATCTTTGTCGCAACCGCACCCGTACGCTGAGAATTATTGCGGTAGGCGGGCCAGTCTTGCGATTGCGGATTGCGGATTGCGGATTGCGGAGTTTTGCCGTAGGCAGGCCCTTTCTCCAATCTTTCTTCCGCTTCACCCTCCTTCGCCAAGGCTTCGGCGGGCAGGCGCTTCACGCTTCCCGCTTCACGCTCTGCCTCCGGCGCAAGAGCGTAGAACCCCAGCAATTTGCCTTGTAGATAACAGGTACATGGGTCCTGAGGCTTATACAAAAGCCCGTTAGCCGGCAGCACACCGAATTTACAGCTTCCTCTTGCCCAGTGATTAAGAGTTAGTTCTCCGGTCTCATAATTCGTAAATTCAGCCGCACGCATACCTTCAATAAAATATTTTGGCGTGCTTCTGTTGGGATAACAACGATGATGGTGCGTGTCACGTGCTTTTGTATGGATATTCTTCGCTTCTCTTTGCCCGTCTTAATATCCAACGCGGCAATTTCCTTCTCAGCCTTCGCGCCTACCCATATGGTGTCTCCTATACAAAATACTTCCGGGACATCCAGATGTCCAATAGCTCTAAAAGGCGCTTCCCAAAGCTTTTTACCGTCTTCCGGTGAGAACGCGTGCAGCATTCCTCTGCCTGCAGCCAACAGAGTTCCTTCATGATAAATCAGTGGATCGTTAGCATCGAGGTACTTCTGTTCCGTCCGCCAAAGTTCTTTAC
>JBHORK010000138.1:0-4849 GCA_042565725.1 Verrucomicrobiota bacterium | reverse complement strand
GTCAAGTTTTGTTCCTGACAGGTGTTTCAATAAACAAACGGATACATCCATTTTTTTGGGTGAAGATTTCGGCCACTCAACTACACTGAAGGTGTAATACGAAGGAATATCAACTATACGCCTGTAGAGTCTGACTGTATCTTCAGAGGTAAGCTCAAAGTTGAGCATGGCATTCTTATAGCTTGCAGATGATTTGGCGCTCTCTCCCATGATTGAACTGTTATCCATCGACCTGACCGCTCTTATCGTTTCCGTCCAGACATCAGGCGCGGTCCCGCCTGCCGGACGGGCATTCTTTACATGCTGTACTTTCATGGCTGCTGCCGGATCCGTTTCTCTGTTCTCAACTATCCAGGCGGCAAGTGTATTCAGACCAGGCCCTGAATCATACGTAATAAACGAAAGCTCATTACCCGCACTGAACCACACCTGTCCGCCAATCATGGCCGGATGACTTGTACGACACTGCACATGCATAAACGCCCTGCTGGAATCAACTGCTTTTATAATTTCCTTCTCAACAACATCTTTGGCTTTAAACATATGCTCTACACGCTGTACGTCATTCCAGTTGTCCCCGGTAAACTCAACTACCGCATAACTGAGACCGCCTCCGGAACCTGTCGAAATATTCCTGGCAAATACAGGCTCTCTGGAGGAATTAAAATCAGCTGTAAAGTAAGCGGACTGAAATGAGTTTCCGCCTTTACCGGCAGCCTGCCCGGTAATATAAACCATAACTCTATTTGTACTGGAAACACTGCTTACAACTGCCCCGGTTATCGTCCCAACGTTTCCGAATATATCTACACATGCCTGATCACGAACCACAATCTCATTTGCGCCTCGAAAATCACCCACGTATTCTATCAATTCCCAGGAAACCTCTGTAGTTGTAGGATATGGGCGGCTCCGCCTGAAAGTAACAGACTCAAGAAGGTTCTCGGGATTCTCGATCCATGTCAAAGCCTCTCTGATATCAAGTCTACCGGCATCACCCGCTCCGCTGCCGTAAGCATTAACAACTCTAATGAAAGCATTGGATATCGTGGTGTCAGGATCAAGGGTATAGTGTACTCCATTCTTCAAGGTAAACGCTGTTCCGTTAGGAATTGTAAACGAACCGCGGGACACTTTGAAATCCGGCGGCAGTTCACTGCCGGATTTCAGAACGTTAACAGTAACTGTAGCAGGAGCGCTGTAGAGTTTTCCGTCATAGGCTCTGTATGTAAAACTGTCCGTGCATGCTCCGCCGGTCGGCGTATAAACAAAAGATCCGTCGGAATTTAAAACAACAGTACCATGAGCGGGCTTACTCAGCAGTTTAGAAACAATAACATCTTTATTAGGATCACTATCATTCCATAATACTCCCGGCACTGGTATGGTTCTGGCGAACCCTTCCTTGGCCCAATAAGAATCATTACCGGCGTCAGGGGGCATATTTTCTTTCACCTTTATCTCGACACTGGCGGTATTTCCATCATCCGTTCCGTCATTAGCGCGATAAGTGAAATTGTCTGAACCTGTATATCCGCGTGCGGGTTTGTAAGTGAATGAGCCATCGGGATTCAGTTTCAAATTACCGTTTCCCGGATTATCAACAACAAGGGCGGTAAGACCGCTTCCATTAATATCCGAATCGTTAATCAATATTCCCGGCGCATCGACAGTTAATAAATTCCCCTGCTTGACGACATAAGTATTATTACCGGAGACAGGCGGAATATTTTCTTCTACGGTAATCGATACTTTGGCCGCCTTGCCATATGCGTCGTCAAAGCCGCGGTATGTAAAGGCATCCACACCCACAAAGTTTTTGGAAGGTGTATATGTAAATCCGCCGTCAGCCCTGAACTGTAACTTGCCATTACTGACATCCTTCACAAGCTCTATTGAGAAAGAATCCCCGTTACAATCCCAATCATTAGCAAGAATACCGGGAGCCTCCACAACAACCTCGGCATTTTCACTACCGGTAAAACTGTCGTTCTTAACAACCGGCGGCGCCTGATCAGGCGCTGTATATGTAAAATTAGTCTCGTAAAACGCAACTAGCGGAAGATTTGCGGAATTATAAATATTGGGAAGATAATAACCTTTATCGCCACGCATAGATGATCCGCCTGCAACTGCCGCTACCTGCACTCCGCCCGGCAATTTAAGAATAACCACATTATTGGAGATTTCCGCCATAGCTTCATGATAAAACCCATTAGTGTCCGCAACTACAAAACTTCTTGGCCTGGCAGATGGATCATCCTGAACAACCAAGACTGATCCAAGCCCTTTTCTTGCCCTCTTAATAATTACACCGTCTTCTCCAAGCGTATAAGCTTTGCCTTCCTCCGGAGTAACGCTCACTACATTTACGGGCTTCAATCCTTTTGCATGATCAAAATGGAGATACATAATCCCCTGATCATATACTGCCTTGTTCAGGGTCGGACCAATGTGTTCCGCACTTTGGCCATAACAATGTCCCAGCGCCGCCAATGCAAGCCGCGCGCCGATATCCGGCTTTGTGCCGGGATGAATACCATCGCCCAGATCTACGGTACATCCCATCGCAGAGTTATCATCCAGCTCCATGTAACGCCATTGCGTATCCAGGAAACGGACATCAGGCATACCGCTGTCAACGAAATTCTGCTGTATTGCATCAGGATACGGCATCGCAGCAGGAACTGTTTCTATTTGTGTGTAAATAAATGCAAAATCTCTATTCCATCTGGCTCGCCATTCACTGACCATGGCTTCCTGGAGAACTGCATAGAATCCGATATCAGGTCGATTAGACTCGCCCTGCCACCACAACACGCCCTTGATGGCATAGGGATAAACCAGCGGAAGACCGGATTCAAACATAAATCCGGGCCAACTCCTCTGCAGATTGAGCAGATTACCTTTTATACTTCCTCTGCCTCCGGCCTTAATCGCGGCCATTTTATCAGCCGATCTATTTGTAAGGCTGTGGTAACGGGCAGACATTTCAGGAGTAGAGAGCATTGTTTCTTTTGGTATCCACACTTCAATCTTACTGCCGCCCATTGAGAACGATATCATTCCTATCGGAATTCCGTTCAGATTCTTGTGTAAAGCCCTGGCAAAATGAGTTCCGACAACGTTTGACTGCCGTTCGCCCAAAGCACGCCACATATCAATCCTTGCAAGCCTGACATTGGGATTGAGAACATCCTCAGGGTCAGGAGACGCAAGCGGCATCACCCTACAGCCCCTGGCATTCGGCAGTGGTGTATATGGTGGCCGAATATTCTTAGTTTCCGACCAGGTTTCATCTCCGCCCGAGTTGTTAATATTTGACTGACCACTGCAAAACCATACTTCACCAATAAGAACATCTGTAATCTCAACCGTATTCTTTTCACCTTTAACAACCATAACCTGACCCGTCGCATTAGCCTTCATCGGATCCAAATCCACTCTCCAACATCCTTTCCTGTCGGCTTTCGTCTTTTTGACCTGCCCCGCAAAACTCACCGACACAGACTCACCGCTTTCCGCAGTCCCCCATACAGGAACATTTGTGTTACGCTGAATGACACAGCCATCGGAAAACAAACCATTAAGAGCAACATCCGCATACGCCATTTGAAGCCCGCTTAAAATCATCCAAACAATTAATGTCGTCTTCTTCATATTCTTTAATCTACTCCCTTTTCTTCGTCTAGCGGTTGAGGTTGCCACGTCAGGCCCTTAAGGCCTAAGTGGCCGCTTGGCCGAAGGCCGACGCGGCGTCATTTCTCTTTCCTTCTTCCCAATTTCCAATTTCTAATTTCTTGCATTTTCTTTACTTGGACATTGGATATTCCTTGTTGGCTGTTGGATATTCAATCCTCTTTCTCCAACCTGACACCTACTCACTTCCCTCCTCACCAAAGATCTTTACCCAACGCAGATACAACTTGGTCGGCTCCTTGTTTTCTGTCCCAACCTTGACATAACGGCCCTTCACACCAGGCAGATCAATACCCGCACTGAATCTGGTAGGTTTAATTATCCACTTCGTACCCGGCTCTTCACTCCTGTGCACCTCTTCCCAGTTCTTCCTGTCTTCAGAAATCCAGACACGAAGATTGGCGTTCTCCAGCATGGGCTTGCCGCCGTGTCTTTCATCCCTGTTGTATCGATTAATCACCTCTACAAGCTTGATCTCTGCCTGTCTGGTCAGATCAATTATCACATAAGGATTAAGCGCCGGATCGGTGGCAACATTGGAAGCGGGCCCGAGATCAGAAACAAGATATTTCCTGACGTTACCATTAATCCATCTATTTCTGAGCTCACGCGGATCCGTTGTTGCGGGAATCACTTCATAATCAACCTTTGGATGATCAGACAATCTCTTTCCGTATTGAAGCCTGTAGGCGTAAGGCCGCTTGGGCATTTCTATCAAAGGAATCTTCCCGGCCTGCCCGTCGATTGTAAGCTCAACAACGGTACAGTAAGGATCACACTCTTTCTCCGGGACCCTGATATGCATTCCTTTATCATCAATATTCATATCAACTTTGGCGCCATTCAAAGCGCGGCATTTAAGAATCTTCTTAGGTAATACCGGAAACAAATGTTCACCTTCGTAGAAGTCGAACAAATGCAGATAAATCTTGTTATCTTTATGCACACTTCCACCCCATGCGCCGACCGTATAAGGCCCGCCGCGCGTATCATAGATTGCATCTTCATTCGCCCGTACCCATTCACCCATCTCAGCCAGACGTTCTGCCTGTTTCGGATCAATGCGGCCATCGGCCATCGGCCCCACATTCAGCAGCAGGTTACCATCGCCGGTAACAGCGCCTGACAGCATACGAATACATTTCTTGAG
>JBHORK010000137.1:0-4897 GCA_042565725.1 Verrucomicrobiota bacterium | reverse complement strand
GGTTACAAAGGAATTACCATCTTTTTCTAGAGGATTCGTGAAATATTGGGGCTAGTTCGTCGGCGCTGTAATCTTATAGAAGATATTAGGCCACCAGTTGGAAGCATCCGTATCCACCCAGACATTTGTGCCACTGGCATTCGTGCGCGGATAATTGGTGATCGGATCCCATACCCCGTCCACCATACTCGTTGTGCGGTATATCCTGTACGCGTTGATTGAGCCGTTTGTCCCGCCAAGCCATCTCCCAAATGCCTGCGGGAATGGATCAATCTGAAAATGAAGCAAGGATTGGCAAAAAAATAGCCTCAAGAAGCACCTTGCCTGAATATGGCGTCTTTTAAACAGACAACTGGACCTACAGAACAAACAAAGAAGATATGGCAAAATGATTAAGAAAGGGTTAGAAAGAGCCCTCTGCGAGCAAGGATGCAAATGTTGCAAAGGAGAAAATATCAATGTTGTCTTCTGTTTGAAGGGTCGGTCCTTTTGGATATACTATGATTCTACGAGTTAATCCTTTCAAACCCGATATCGCGCGAAGCCCCCTACACCAACTCTCCGAGAAGGCGTTTCCGGACTTCACCTCAACAGCTACGAATTCATCCCCTCTTGCCAAGAGGAAATCTACTTCAACAGAAGATGTTCCTGATGAGGCCCAATAGAAAAATTCATCACATATCTTACGGTAATCTTTATAGGCTCTAATAAGTTGAGCAACCATGCCTTCAAATAAAGCCCCCTTCTCTTCCGGCGTCAGGGAGCCGCGAGTTCGTTTCATCGTTCTCTGCACACCAGGATCGCACCAGTACCATTTGGATAGTTTTCTCTCACGAACCCGCAACTTCGCTTCATATGCCGGAACTCTGAAACACATCAATGTCTCTTCAAGAATATCGAGGTATCCGTTTACTGTTGTACGGGCCACGCCTGCCTCACGAGCTATATTTGAAGCATTTATAGTTTGTCCATTGTAGAGAGCTGCTATAGGAAGAAAACGAGAAAAACCAGGCAGATTTCTTATCAGTGCTTCAGCATGTATTTCTTCTTTTAGGTACATCTCTGAATAGGCTTGCAAGGCCTCATCTCTGGATGTTGAGTCCCATATCACAGGAAGCAGTCCGTATCGCATGGCATCATCCAGAGAAAAAGTTCCTCCAATTTCCTCCGGAAGAAAGGGATGCATGAATCGGCGAAACGCTCGTCCGGCCAAAAGATTAACACCGGCTCTCTTCAACTTTCGAGCGCTTGATCCGCAGAGCGCAAACTTAATTCCCCGCTCCTCAATAAAACGATGAACCTCATTCAGCAAATTAGGCAATCTCTGTATTTCATCTACCACCACCCACTGCTCCAAGGGAACAGCCCGCAACATGGCTGCGAATTGCCCCGGATCAACTAGAAGATGCTGAAATAAGGTCTCATCCAAGAGATCAACAACATACGCATCTGGAAGCATTTGCTTCAACCACGTGCTCTTACCTGATCCACGTGGACCAAGCATAAGAAAGCTCTGTTTTGGAACATCAAGAATCCTACTGATAATCATATATAAATCCTGCAGTCATTTTTCGCCGTAATATGACGACATAATAGTCAACTTTCCGAGGTTGTGTCAAGTATTAATATTGTTGAGCATTTTGCATAGGTTTTAGCCCGTATATGGCAATAAGCGGGTTGGACAAGCGCAAAATGAGGAGCCAGTATTCAGAATTCAGAATGAAATCTCTACGAAATATACACAGGTTTTATCATAAGGTGTTTGTCCACATGGGGCCAATTTTGTTGTTTTTCTTATTCTGACTCCTGACTCCTCAATACTGAATACTTATTCATGGGGCAAACTGATTTTTTGATATTTAATTTATATTGTTATTATTGATCGATTGAACAACGCAAATAACTCTTGTTGAAAAATTTGCGCCGCAAGCAAAATTCAAAGGCTTTTTTATAGAAAAAAGGAAGAAAACGATGAATGATAAATTAAAGTAAAAAGAGAGCTATTGAACAGCCCGCTTCGCCAAAGCTTCTACGGAGGAGGCCCCTTGGACAAAGCTCAGGGCAGGCAAGTCGGCGGACAAGCCTCTAGTTAGTGGATGCAGTAAATCCAACTACGCCTTCGCCTATCGGTTGCGGTTGCGGCATTCTTTCCTTTCTCTCAAATCTCCAAATTCAAATTTCCCATTTCCCCTGAATCCTGAATCCTTCCTCAATTCGTAGGTGCTGTAATCTTATAGAAGATATTCCGCCAGTCATTGGAAACTTCAGTATCAATCCAATTGACTTTCTGAAATACCTGCATGAAGGAAGAATCTTTTAATTCGTAAACGCCGGCTTAAAAAAGTAAGCTGAACCCGGTATAAGCCGTATCAAGATCAACATCTTCACTGTGATCATAAAAACGATAACCTATGTGCGTCGAAAATTTTGGAGAAAAGTAGTGTTTAAGTTTAATCCCGTAACCGTTCGAAAACAGATCATCACTGTCCTGGTAAAATCTGTAACCCAGGCGCAAAAGCGATTGGCCCAATATTTTCTGATATAAAAACACCTCATATTTCTCCCATTGAAGATCAGAAGAATACTCATAATGAAGACTTTTCACCCGTAAATATGTGCCGAATTTCTTTATGATCGGTATTGTCGAGAAGACTGAAACATACCACGAATCATCCCTTTCCAACTCCTTAGATATGGCCGCATAACCGCCAAGAAGAAGTGAATTTTTAAAACGCCAGGAAACATATTCATAGATTTGATGAGAGTTAGCATTATTTGCCTCTGTACGATATCGATACTGAGTATAGTTGTAAAAACTACCCCGGGAAAAGGAGCCTGCAATATAAGAGTAATGCTTCTTTAAGTCTTCCAGTTCATCGTCTTTCTGCTTTTCCTTTACCTCGTTGTATTTGACATACATCTTAAATGTATTATTGAGAGGTACACGAACCCCCCAACCCCAACGATGCGTCTCCATGTCCTGATTATTCTCCCATAATGAATATGTAGCGGACACTTTAAGCCCATTGTCCTGGAAGACTGCTGCGCTGGAGGAGTACATTCTTGAGGGAAATCTGCTGTAATTCACATCGTCATCGATAACATCATCATCATCGGTAAGACGCAATTCAGCACGTAACCTGAAAGCTAAATCGCGATCTACTATGACATTCTCCAGGGGTCTACCACCTACAAGAAGAGATTCACTCTCATCCTGCGCATATAAACCCTGCGCCAGCATCATAAAAAAAATAAATAGTATGAGAAAACGGCCCATAATCACAGATTCTTCAATGAGGGTTAATTCCTTTTGCTGAAACCATCCTGGTTCAGCGAGCATTAAATCTTATCACGTAGGACATGGGTCATCATCAGGTTCAGGCTCGGGCTCAGGCTCGGGCTCAGGCTCGGGCTCGGGCTCAGGCTCGGATTCATCAGGCTCGGACTTGGATTCGGATTTGGATTCGGACTTGGGCTTGGGCTTGGCCTCAGTCTCGGGCTCAGTCTCAGGTTTTGACTGAGCTATGTGATCAATATAGCTGACGTCCGTATCTCCTCCAAAATATTCATCAGCGCCATACATGCAATCATTATTGATCAGAATATCAATAAGACTCTGCTCCGAAACCGCCTTGGAATCATCTGTTTTTTCCTGCCCCACAAGTGATGATAATGGAAACACACAAAACAAGAATACAACTGCTAAACTGTAGTATCGTAACCTTGATTTCATGCTTTTATCTTACCTTCCTTTACTCATTTATTCAAGACTAAAACCCATTAATACTACGCGCGCGCTGCCGCAACGGTAAAATAACCCCTAATTAGTCGGTGCGGTGATCTTATAAAAGATATTCAACCAGTCATTGGAAACTTCAGTATCTATCCATACATTCGTGCCGCTGGCATTCGTGCGCGGATAATTGGTTACCTGACCCCATGCACCATCCACCAGGCTCGTTGAACGGTATATTATGTAATCATTGGTTGAACCGTTCGTCCCGCCAAGCCACATCAGCTTGATTTCCGCCCCGCTCGACAGCGCCTGGATAAGTGAGCCGAACTCATCCACGCCATGCCCGCTGTGTTTGATTATCTTGAATATGGAATTCGTATCGTCCGGCGCCGTACCAGCGTAATATTCGTTCAGGTTCGACTGCCCATCCCCGTCGGCATCACCCGCGGCATCGTTGCTCGATGAATTAAGCCCATATAAATCTTCCCAAGTATCCGGCATCCCGTCACCGTCACTGTCGAAGGGAGCTTCTGCAGGCAATGGCCATTCTACTACAGAAAAACGGTATTGCTGATCCTGGTTCGATTCGGAACGCCAAAGTGTTACTTCATCTGCTGCTGTTAGCTGCAGATTAATCGAACCGCGCGGTGAAACATCACCCCCTCCCGCAGACCACGCTGTCTCGCCCATAATGGATGTGTGATTTTTATCCGCTACAGGCGTTATACTTTCAGTCCATTCATCAGGCTCAGTCCCGCCGGAACGTATACCGCCTATGTGCTGCACATTCATTCCTGCATTCTCGATAAGCCAGGCTACACAGGTAAGGTTGCTCACATTGCCGCTCTGCTGGAGGAACGACACTGTATTTGTGGAGCTCACCCATACCTCCGCACCCATCTCATCCGTTCCGTCAGTAAGAGAACGGCCCTGCACATGCAGAAACGCGTTGCTTACCGCTGCAATGGAAACCTGCTGTGTCAGCGCAGTGCCCACTGCATTCATTGCCTGTTCGACACGTTCGACATCCGCCCAGTTCGACCCTGCAAACTCTACCACAACATAACTGATATTGCAGGCACCCGTAACGACACCCCGCGTAAATGCAGGCTCATCAGTACCCGGCAGCCATTCGGATGTATAAAGAGCATACTGTCCATC
>JBHORK010000136.1:0-5153 GCA_042565725.1 Verrucomicrobiota bacterium | reverse complement strand
TAGAAGAAATGAAAAAGCTATTAACTATATGTTGTCTGTTGTTTTCGGCATTGTCACTGTATGCAGGAACCGGTCCGCCTTCGTCCCGAAACTACGGCGCGACAAGCAAAGATCTTATTGAGCAAAGTGGAGTCAAAGGCGGGTTGGTTGTTTGCATTGGCGCGGAAAATCCTGAGTTTGTTGCGGGATTACGAGCTGGCGAGAAATACCTGGTTCATTGCCTGGATGTTGATCAGAAGAATGTGGATGCTGCACGCAAGTACATACAGGGCAAGGGTCTCTATGGAAAAGTTTCGGTGGATACTTTTGACGGAGAGCATCTGCCGTATGCGGATAACCTCGTAAACCTTCTGGTTTGCGAGGAGGCATTAGGCATTGGGCATGAGGCATTAGGAGTTCCAGGGGAAGAAATAGAAAGAGTATTGGCGCCTCGCGGCGTATTGCTTGTTCCTTCCGATTCCGAGTTACAGGTTTCCGGTCTCAGCCCTCAGCCCTCAGGGAACTGGCTGAAGTTATCGAAGCCCGTCCCTCCCTCCATTGACGATTGGACTCACTTCCTGCATGGGCCGGATAACAATGCTGTAGCTCAAGATACTGTTATTAACCTGCCGCGGAGTCTGCAGTGGATTAATGGGCAGCGATGGCAGAGAAGCCATGAGGAACTTGCAAGTGTAAGCGCTACCGTAAGCGCCAACGGGCGGCTTTTTTACATTGTCGACAAGTCTCCCGGTGCTTATCTCAAATTCATGCCGCGTTGGACATTGGTAGCTTTTGATGCTTTTAATGGAATTAGATTGTGGGAAAGAGATATATCAGTCTGGAATGATCATATGCGCCATTTCCGCACTGGTCCGGCGGGTTTGGGATCGGTTGCAATCTGAACGTAATGAAACGGCAATGGCTTTTTCCAACGCTCACGCCAATCATTCACGAGCAATTCCATGCAGTCAGTATATAACACAGGTTCGATACCCTTCTTGTAGTCTTTGGCATTAGACTCTCCCTGATACCAGAGAAAACCTCTTAACGCATAACCTACAACCGGCTCCACGTTTAACTTATCGATAGATCCCTGTCTTTGATGTATAATATATCCTCCGAGCTCCCCAGCATCACCACCCGCTTCTATATCCTTTATAGCCATGTTGAGTTTCTCTCTAACATCATCACGTCGTTGGGCAACTTTCTGAGGAATTTTCAAACTTTCACGCAGCCAGGGGAAAATCTTTGTACCGCCCAAATTTATCTTAATGACACCAATCGGCACTTTGAGTTCGTTTTGCAGCATAACTGCAACACGCATTGGAAGATTAGGGTTCCTTTCAGGAACCACCCATTCTGATTTACCCAGCTCAACCTTACCGGCCAATCTCTCGGCGGGCGTAAGCCTTTGTGTTCTTGAAAAAAGACGAACCAGCGGATTCGGAAATGATGACATATCTGCAAGTTCACCTGTTCGCGTCCATGTTGTTCTGTCACCCAGGGCAGACATATTTGACTGGCCGGCGCAAAGCCATACTTCGCCAACTAATATATCCACTCTCTTCAACGTTTCTTTCTCACCTGTAACAACCAGGTCTTTGCCTTCGACACTGGCTTCCAGCGGCGCAAGCTCCACACGCCAGCTTCCTCGATCATCAGCCTTTGCCGAAACGGTTTGACCGCCAAAGCTTACCTGGACTTTTTCTCCGGGTTGCGCTGTCCCCCATACGGGAACATTCTGCTCACACTGCAATATCGCCTTGTCACCAAAAACATCCGGCAGTTCAAGCCCGAAAAGAGACGAAGCACTCAAAACAAAACTACAAAATAAAATGAACCATAATTTCATACTAACCCCCTTTAATTAAAACACACAACTTCTCCATTCTTTAAACTGATAAACAGTTTATCATCAGCCGCAGACATGCCGTCGAATACCGGCGGAGCAACCAGTTTATATTCACTCTTCCTGCTGCCATCTAATGTAGAAACAACCCATAGAAAGCTGCCCTTTTCACCTTTGTAGGCTGCTTCGGCCTCGGATTGATTCTCAAATATTAATTCCTCCGGCTTAATTCCCACGTCAGGCAAGCCGGCTAAAATCAACTTATCACCTGACAACACCATTGAACGTACTGTCAGTGAAATATTCTGAGTCCACAGCCGAGATATAATATCAGCATTTTTTATCTTCTGAGAATCGTCTGCTTTCGCCGCAACTTTAACCTTGTGATCAGCCAGATCCCTGCTCATGGCAAAAAGACTGTACGCATCACCTCGATGACCCGTCCATTTGGCTTCAATCTTGCTTCGGCCATAAACATAAACAGTCTTATCGTCGAAACACATAATTCGCCCTGCGGGAATCTTTGCTCCGCCAGTCATTTTGCTCCATGCTCCATATCCTGCACCAGTACCGGTCCCATAAATCCAATAGTTGCGGACAAACCATTCCTCACCCAAAAAACCCGTCGGCGTAAAAAGATGCGGCTTCGTCCACCTGATGCTCTTGCCGGTAGATTCAAACTCATAATGCTTGAGAAACAGTGACTTACCATCACCTGACAAAACATCATTAAGAGTTCCTTCCATATCAAACTTGGCATATCCTTTTTTGCCCTCTTTTCCCGTCTGCTTTCCTGTCACAGCGTCGATATGAGATAGTTGTGTCTCCATAACCTTTTCACCCGTAATTGGATTTAGTCCATAAAGACGCAAACCGCCATCAATGTATGAGTTTCGCCCTGCGGCAAAATAAACAATATCATTCTGCACAAGAACAGCGCCATGAACCGGCCAAGCCGATTCCAACTGGCCAAACGAATTGATCAACCTCTCCTCCGGTGCTGCACGAAAACGCCAGGCCAGTTTGCCATCGGAGGCACGCAGACAATAAACCCAGCCATCCCTTGAGCCGAACAGGAGAAGGCCTTTGTAAATGGTCGGAGCCGAATCAACTCTGCCGCCTGCTGTATACGACCAAAGCTCTTTGCCGTTATTTACATCCAGAGCATAAACAGTATGAGTATCCACCGATGCAACAAACACCTTATCTCCAACAGATACCGGCTGAGTCAAATTACCGCCAAGCCCGGAACTCCATGCAATCTTCAAATCATCCTTAAGCTTTGCAGCAACAGCGCCACCTCGTTCCGAGTTCTGCCGATACATTGGCCAGGCAGAAGCATTTGAGATTTGAGATTTGAGATTTGAGATTTGATCATAAATCAAGCCTTTCTCCATGATAGATTTCGGGTCTGTTCCCGTCCTCTGTGGAGATACAGCAAGGAATCCCTGTAGCTTGACTTTATTAAAACAGCCACAAGCGTTTGGCGGCGCATAGAGCAATCCGTTGGCCGGCATAATGCCATACTGACATGTACCGCGCACCCAACTGTTATTACCAGTCCATCCTTTTTCAAGATCAATAATTTCAATCCCGGAGTAACCGCCAAGAATCATTTTCTCAGTTGCTTTGTTGCGGTAACAACGCGGATGAACCATGCCCACGGGATCACCGTCAGTGGTAATAGTCCTCTTTATTTCACCCGTTTTAAGATCACGCCCAGCCCCTATTCCGCCACCTATCCAAACCAAATTTTGCGCAATAAAAACATCTACAGGAACATTATAGCCTTCAGAACAAGGAGCCGACCATAGCTCCTTCCCATCATCAAGACTATATGCAACAATGAATGATAAAGCTCCCTTACGCGGTATTCCACTGACATTAAAACAGGAAACAGCAAACTCCACTTCCTTTGCCGCGGGAACCTGCGTGTCTTCCAAACCACGGTCCGCTAAAAGAACTACTTCATCGTGAACAACCATGGTCGGCCCGGACCAGGACATGCGTTTACTCGGGGTTTCACGTTTCGTCTTCCATATCTGTTTACCGGATTTGGAATCAAGACAGACCACTCCGCCCGCATTCTGAAAAAGAACTTTATTTCCCCGGGCAGCAAGAGACAGCGGCAGGATAAATTCACCATCAGTCGAATCATGCTTCCAAAGCTGTTTACCTGACTTCACATCAATGGCAACAATATACCGGAAATCAGTCGGGTCCGGCTCATTACGCATGCTCAATCCATCGCCATAACGTTTTGCTTCCGAAGTGCCGACCACAAGATAGAGAACACCGTCATGGCAAATGATCTCATCGGTAAACTCTGTGTTCTCATAAACACGCAAAGTTTTACCGGTTGCCGCATCCAGTGCAACAACCGGCTCACCAAGACCCAAAGTCACGTAAACTTCATCCCCTACGGCAACAAGACGACGCGGAAGATGAACAGGGCCGGCCCGAAAATGACGAAGGTGATCAATCCATGTCCCAACATCACTTTTCCAGAGAATCGTACCATTAAAAGCATCACGCGCCACAAGCCGCCATTGAGGAATATAGCGCAATGAATCTGGCGTTGCCTCATCAATGATATAAAAAAGACGACCTTTTGATGATACACAGGCGCTCATACTGGCCAGTTCTTCATGACTCCTGGCCCAACGCGGATCGCCAACCCACTGCAATGAGCGAGGCGCTCCCACAACAGTATCATTGGCAACCGCATTACCATCTGCTCCATGAAGATAATGAGTCCAGTCATCAATCTCCGGCGGAACAGGCTTTTTGAAAACAAGATAATCACCTTTATCCTCACATTGAACGTCCAACAACCAACGCCCAACGTCCAACGCCGAAGTTTCAGATTTTCCATCTTCTTTACTTGGATGTTGGGTGTTGGATGTTGGGTGCTGGGAGTTCTTTCTGATCATCGCCACACCCCTCGGGGTAAGTACTCTCATTATTTCCGGACCATGGACATTGGACAATGGACTATGGACTATAAGAAGATTCACCAAGTTATCTGCATACGGCAAATGCTTTCCGTCAAAAGTATCCACTGATACTTTTCCGTATAGTCCCTTGCCGTGAATATATTTACGTGCGGCATCCACATTCTTTTGATCAACATCCAGGCAATGAACCAGATAGCTGTCATTGGCACATAATCCCGCGACAAGCTCTGGAGTTCCTGCGCCAATGCAAACCACCAGCCCGCCTTTAACTCCAGAGGCCTTGATAATATCCAGACTTGTCGCTGCATACAGAGACAATGCCGAAAACAACAGACAACATATAGTTAATAGCTTTTTCATTTCTTCTA
>JBHORK010000135.1:0-5346 GCA_042565725.1 Verrucomicrobiota bacterium | reverse complement strand
GATCGCCTTCTTATGCCAACATACTCTCTTTTGCAGTTACTATATGAATTCAAGAAACAGAACAACAGGATGAAGAGAGCCTTCTTAAGCGCAAGTGAAAAAGTAAAAAAGATTTAAGAGCAGAGTCCACCTGTCCCACTTTGCGCGGGTTTTCAAAACCATTCAGAAAGGAGCTTTGGCGAAGTAGATAAATGCAGGCGATCGTATCGCTGGCAACGTGGCCGAGAGCGCCCTCCACATGCTGATATACGGAGCCGTACCCACAAGGGTCGACAGAGAGCCTGTAGCGGTAGTTTTTAAAGCGGCGATCAGCCAACGTGACATTCTTCATTAAGCCATACCCACAAGGGTTGACACCATATTTTCGAGCCATCCGGCTGATCGCCTGCATATAATTCTACTTTCGTCGCAGCTGCCATGCCTGCGGTGATTTGTTTGATAGATTTAGATCATAAAGTTTATTTAACATGCAGCGCCACTCTTCCAGAGGAGCACCAGGAGCAAAAGCTTCACGTATCGCCCCTGCATTACGCCACTTGATAAGAGTCTTGGTCCATGCCTGCTGGTAATATTCACGAAGCAAGTTACGACTGGGGTTCTTTAATAAAGAAGGAGGCAAAAAGAAATCGCAGTTATCAATTAATCTCAAATAAATGCGAAGCATACGTCTTGCCATAGTAAAACGGACATCCTGACCGGCAGAATCACGTCGAGAGTATTCGCTCTTGATCTCGGGATGACCGAACTGGCCCATTTTAATCGCGCTGTCTACGATAAGCTTCTTAACATCTTTATTGCCTCGTCGGGACCGTCCCAACGATCTGGCTGCTTTATCAGGACCGCCGGTTTGCTTGAGCCGATCGACAATACCGGCAAAAGACGCCATGCGATGTACAGGCTGTCTGCGCGATGGATCGCCGAGTTCAGCATAGAGGCCGGCACCAGTGACTATATTTACCCCGGAAACAGTCGTAAGCATAGCGCCTGGAGTTGGAGCCAGCGTGCGAGCAATATCCTGTGTGAGACGATTAACGCATGAATCTATGGCTGTATAAACCTCAACTTCGTTGCTCAGACAAGTCTGGAGAGACTCACACAGCGAAGATGGAGGTGGTAACACTGATTCGCTTAAATGCTTAAGCTTGCGTATTGTGCTCTCCGGGTTCTTGACTTGGAATGATCTGAACTTGCGCAACAAAACATTGCTTGGACGAGCATGGAGCTGTTTCGGGCTGAACCGCTCACTCATTAACCATAGAGATGCCTGTGAAAAAGGACTTATACCGCTGTCCTCTTCGTCGAGAAACCCGGGCATCAGTTGGAAGACCAAATGATGAGTGCGATGAGCTGATGCGCTTCTGGATTTAACAAGAGAATTACGGTGATGAGTTAATCTACGCAGAATGGTTGCTGAGCCATGCTCAGCGCCTATAGTTCGACCACGTTTTTTATATATGACCAGAGAAGCAATACCAAGCAGATCGAGTTTATCAGTACTGGCTATCTGGTTTTCACGTTCTTCAGCAGCTTCCCTGGCATTAAGGCCAATAATCAGACGCCCTTTCGCTGCAAGAGCATGCACAAAATTAAAACAGAAACCACCGCAGTCTTCACCTGCAAAAATAACGTGCTCAGATTTAATATGATGTTTTCGGCAGAGCCCGTCAGCTATACCAAGAACATACTGCACACCTTCTGGAGAATTATGAACATTGAAGGGCTTTTTCAACTTCGCGCCATCTCCGTTACAGGCTAAAGCAGCATGAGTTTTCTTAGCATAATCCATAGGAATACACATTACTTTATTGGGGCTGCCAGCCTCAGCGAATACTTTTTCGATTGCAGGGTTAGAGTTAGTGAATATACTACTCATTGGACGACCTCCTTTTAGTTATTGCCACGGCTTCATGCCGATGGCTCTTGTGAGCATTATAGCTCATGTCAACCTTCTGGGTATGGCTCGGAGGTCGTCCATTTTGAAAAATAACGCTCTCGGATGGAGATGGGTAACGACAGTCAGCCAGCTTAAAAGCTGACTGTCGCTCCCCACCATCCACCAGGAAACAAAAGGTATCACAGTATTTTTCAAAGGCGCGCCTTTGAAAAAACTGTTATCCTAAGCGTTCGAGTGAGAGGATAATTCAGAAGATATGATGTCACCGTTGCCAATCGTTCTGATCATTGTTGCGCTCGGGGGTTTTGCCCAAGGCACCATCACGGCCATTCGCAGGAACAGGTTCACCTCTCCGCCTTCCGGCAGACAAGCACTCTTGATCGGGTTTTCCCAATGCACGGGATCTCTAGCGTTGCTCTGCCTGGCCTTGTGGCAGCTTGTCCCGACGCTCCTTTTCCTGGTGCTCACTCTGATTCTCAGGATTGCACTGGCGCGCCAGAAGAAGACATTAGACGAACCAACGAAGAGAGAAGAACTCGAACCACAAAATGCACTTTACCAAAGTGGGCGCGCCCACTCTGAAAAGTGATTTCAACGTTGGACGTTAATAGAATGAAGCAATATTTAAAATATGTCATTATCGTCCTGGCAATTCTAGGTCTAGGCTATACTGCCCCAATAGCATTTACGTATTTCAATTGTGGAACAATGGATGGATACTATGACTCTGGGGGAAGGTGTGGATGTGGAATTTTAATTTGGGAAATACGTAATGAAAAAATATATGAAATATCACTTTCTCACAAAACGCGGGATTTGATGTATACGTTAAAGAAAACAGGAGATTTTTGGAAACTTATGTGGAAGGATGACTGCCAGGTTGAAATCAAATACGACGGGAGAAACATTGTGGATGCCAATCCAACAGATAAGATTTCTTGGACAATTTCACGCATATACAATTTATGGCCAATTTGGTTAACAAAGATAGAGAATAAATAAATGTCCAACAAAATCTTCCACGTGACGTCGCTGGAGCGCCGCACGTGAAGATAACGTTAGCCTAAGAAAATAGATTGAGCTCAAGGCAAAGTTGGTGTATATTATAAATTATGATTACATTAGAATTAGACAAAATGTCACGAGCAGAAAAGCTCCAAACAATGGAGACTCTTTGGGTTGATCTTTCGCAAGATGACACCAACATTGAATCTCCGGCATGGCATCACGATGTCCTGAAAAAGACAGAGGAAAAAGTCTCATCTGGATTAGAACAACCGATTGACTGGACAAACGCAAAACAAGAGCTCAGGAAACGATTTGAATGAGCATAAAAATCCTTCCGTCGGCAACCGAAGATCTTTACGCTGGTCGTTTGTTTTATGACAAACAAGGGGAAGGATTAGGTGAGTATTTTTTCGACTCCTTGTTTTCAGACATTGACTCTCTTGCCTTGTTTGCAGGCATTCACGAAAAACACTTTGGATACTATCGACTTCTCGCAAAGCGTTTTCCTTACGCAGTTTATTACAAAACAGATGAGACCGTAATTGTAGTATGGCGAGTGTTGGATTTGCGACGCCATCCAGACACCATTCGAAAAGCATTAAAAGGCTAACAAAAACTTGCACACTTACAAAATTTGGCGCGCCAAATTTTGAAGGTGAAGTTAGCGTTCGGAGATGATAATGCGACTAGTAACACAGAGGTCCTTGCTTTTCATGGTGTTGTTGGCCCTTACGTGCGGGTGCGGTGAACGTGATTCCACCAACAGCAAGACAGAGGTCACTGCTGCGCCCTCGGTTGAACTGCCACAGGCAAAGATCTTCACAGGGCCAACGAAGACTGGATGCTTCTGTGTGGCAGTTTCGTCAGATGGCAGTCTTCTCGCAGCAGGATATGGAGGGCGTGAGCCGCCGTACTCGATTGATTGTCCGGTGAGTGGATGCGTCTATGTTTGGAGTATTAAGACGCAGAAGGTCAAATGCATCCTGCGCGGTCACACGGAAATAGTGTCATCTGTTGACTTTTCGTCTGATGGTCGCTTCCTTCTGTCTGGATCACAAGACGGTAGTACCAGGTTATGGAATATTGAGTCCGGGAAAGAGATACGAGTCGTAGAGCAATTGCATCCAGCAGCTCCCGTTACCGCCATCTTCATGCCTGACGGAAAGAGCATCCTCACAGCAAATGGCGGCGAAGGTCCCATGAAAGGTGTCGGAGCTTATGATGTAGAATCGGGCAAGATGTCAGGGCGTTTCAGCAAAGATACTGGAGATGTTGCAGTCAACGGAGACGGCAGTGTCGTTGTGACCGCAAGCGGATGGGCCCATGTGTGGGAAGGAATGACGGGCACGAAGAAAACCACATTCAAGGCTCCTGGCACTATCTGGCAAGTCGCCCTTTCGCCAGATGGCAACACACTTGTCACAGGGAATAGTGAAGGCGTTGTGAGCGTTCACAATCTGGCAACTGGTTCCGTGGAACATCGTGCGTTACACTCCGAGGAAGCGACTGGTAAGAATCTCAACTCTGTTGAGAGTGTTGCAATCTCAAGAGACGGAGTGTGGGGTGCATCGGCTGGCTACGGGCGTATATGCGTTTGGCGCCTTAGCGACAATGAAACGCATTTCTGGGATACGGATAATTGGGTTCAAGATGTTACGTTCGGGCCAACTGGCAACACTGTATATGCTGGTTCGCGAGATGGGCAGGTTGTAACCTTGACACCTCCGAACAAAGCAATCGACAGCGACACAAAATAGCCGCGCTTCGCACGGCAATTCCTTGCGCGTCATTGCAGGGGTTCGAACTATGAAAAAAATAATTACAATTCTGATTATTCTCATTCCTCTGTGCATCCAAGCGCAAAAACAGAGTAGACCAATTCATGGCCTTGACAAGTTGCCAACTATACAAGGAACTCAAGATGCACTTCGTGGATACATAACCAAAGAGAATGAGGCAAAACATGACTGGCCTTTTTCTCTCATTGTTAAAAGCAAATCAGAGAAAGCTGTATCCATTCAGCTTACCATCAGCAAAACAAATGAGTTCACAAACATTGCCGATGTATTTGTGTACAGCCAACAACCATCTCATAATTTTTGGATTCCAGTTCAGCCTCTAAATCAGTCTGCCAGCAATTTGCTGTACTCAATAAACTTACCTGTTGAAATTGCAAAAAAATCATTCATAGCCCTTGCATGTGACAAGGATAAGAATAACTCTCTTCCCCAGAAACATCCCCATGTGTTTCTGAGGCACTTTTACAAAAAAATATATGAGATCCGTCTAGGTTCTTACATTTCTACAAATCTTCCCCGTCAACACAGAGAAGAAAAGAAACCGGACAAGGATAAAACAATAAACATAAAAATTGATGGGATATAAAGGTTCGAATCGGGTAGCCGGGAGTGATTGACTCTCCCAGCCCCCACACCACCGCGGCG
>JBHORK010000134.1:0-5382 GCA_042565725.1 Verrucomicrobiota bacterium | reverse complement strand
TTGTAAAGGAGCCGCGCTGAACTTTGAAGTCCATCAATGTGGTCGTAAAGCTGTCTGATGCGGCCCAATCACTGCCTGCAATATTCGTAGCGCAGAAATTATAGTAGTACGTTGTGCTCATATCCAAACCCTCAACAGAATAACTGAAAACTTCTTCACTCACCTGTGACAGCAATCCCGTATTGCTCCACTGTGCCGGGTCTGTTCCGCCATCGGTTGTGCCCCAGTAGACATAGACATCCGCATGTCCGCAGTCGTTCAATATTCCGTTTACCTGCGCAGAAAAGCCGCTGACATCTGTTGCCGCACTGATATTAACACTGGGTGTATCAAGTCTCGCCCCCTGTATCGCAAAACTGTACGGACTCTCATCTGTATCATCACTTAATATCGAAATTTCTGCGTTCCTGACTCCCAATACGGTCGGATCAAACTCAACTTCAAATGCAGCACTGGCGCCGGGAGCAATCACACCATCTCCAAGGTGGCTGATAACAGTAAAGTCGTTCGTATCTCCATACACTTTGGGGAGTCCAGACAGATTAAGGGTCTCAATGCCGCTGTTGGTTATCGCAAACATATGAGAAACACTGCCTCCGCCTGTCACATCAACACCAAAATCTGTTCCGTCTCCTGTTGACGGCATCATATCCCCGTCGGATATTTCAACACCATTGCCGTATACATCCATTTCGGGAAAGACAATAGGCTCTCCTATAACTACAACATCATCAAGATTCCAGCCGGAATAGGTGTAGGTGCTTGCATATTGACTTCCTCCTTTAATTTCCCATCTTATATAAACAGAGGAGTTGTTATCGGCAATAGATGAAATATCAACCTCCCATAAAGGCCATGTCCCGCCCGGATGAGTATACTCGCTTGCCCATACGGCTTGCCAAGTCGAACCATTGGTTGAAACCTCAATGCCCGCACTGTGGCCATAACGGGTATACCACATACCAAGCCAACAGCGAAACCTGAGAGTAACATTGTCATGTTGCGTACAATCTATTGCAGGTGTAGTCGCATATTTCTGTTCTGTTAATGTGCCGTAATAATACGGATAGTCAAGTTGGTAGCCTATGATATTTGTTCCAGTGAACCCGGAAGATGGTTCACCGTAACCATCCATGCTCGCTTCGTCAACTCCTGACGGCACGCCATATTCCCACTCCGGCTCAAGCGTCCATCCCGCAGGATTGCTGTCCATATCGGCTGAATAAAGCACTGTTCCGACAGTAACCACCTTAGTGACAGACGATATCGCGCCTCCGCTATTATCATAAGCCTTGGCGTAGATATTGCGATTTCCTATTACCGGATTCGTCCATATGCATGAGTAGGGAGCATTTGGGTCAGAACCAGCAAGTTTGCCGTCGACATAAAATTCTACGTTAGTGACAGAACCATCCGTATCCACTGCATCAGCCGTCAAAACGGCATCAACTCCCGGAGTAACCACATCTTCCTCATTAACAGTCAAACATACCTGAGGCAGAACATTACCTGACGGTGTAAATATAATCTCAAGTTTAGGACGAAGATTCGCTGTTGCATACTCGGAAGAAGCAATGCACAGGAAATCCTTTCTTATAGTCGGGCTGGATTTATAATCATTGTTTGATTTTATTATTAATCCATTATTAGTGGTTGAACCATCAATCCAGGCCTGAATTGTTGATGCGGGCACATCAAATGTGAGCCATCCCGTCCCGGCTGGAAAATTTGTTGTACAAAGCAGAGAGCCCAGGGATCCCCCGTCAGTCCAGCTCTGTAAAGCATTGATATCACTATACAGCCGTGTCACGCCATTCTCCGTCCATGCCTGACTCAAAGAATATAATTGTATATTCGAATTTCTATTGATCATCTCTCTTTGTGTAACGTAGTACTGCAAAGTTGCCGATGTTACGGTACTGCCGGCAGGAATAGATGAAACATCAAATTGTGTCACAACACGTGTGACTCTCCAGCAATAGCCTCAGCCATCGGTGAATTGTTCGTAACCATATAGCATTGTAGGCGCTGTTCCGTAATTTTGCGCTCTGCATGCATTATCGCCCCCATGCCCGATATAACTGTCTATACAGCCGGAATAACCGTTCACACCCTCTTGCAGAGTGATGGTATCGGCATTAACCATACAGACTAAAACCACTAAAAACACAACAATTGCTGCTGAATAATTTTTCATATCTCTTTCCTTTTAGTGCACCTTAATTTGTCGGCGCCGTAATCTTATAAAATATATTCGGCCAGAAACCTGTGGCATTAGAATCTATCCACACGTTCGTGCCGTTGGCACTTCTCGGATAATTAGTTAACGGCGTCCATGTGCCGTCCAGACTCGTCGCGCGGTATATCATATAATCATTGGTAAACCCGGTCGTCCCGCCCAGCCACATGAGCTTGATTTCCGCCCCGCTCGACAACGCCTGTACAAGTGAGCCGAACTCATTCGCGTCATGCCCGCTGTGCTTGATGATCTTAAAGACGGAATCCGGATCATTCGCGGCCGTACCACCGTAATATTCACCCAGGTTCGCCATCCCGTCTCCGTCAGAATCAATAGATGCATCATTGTTTGTCGGATTAAGCGTATAATCCACTTCCCAGCCGTCAGGCATTCCGTCACCATCACTGTCGGGATCAAAAGGATCCGTGAAGTAAATATTGATCTCGTCATCGTCACTTAACCCGTCACCGTCACTGTCGTCAGGAACAGCCGCCGCCATCAAAGGCCATTCAACAACGCTGTAGGTGTAAAAAGTCTCCGCCCCGCCCTTGTTCCTGAAAATCGTGACTTCGTCAGATCCTGTCAGCATCAGGTTCATCCTGGGAATTCTTGAGAATTCACCCATAATCGAACTGTTATCCACGGCACCGACAGCCGTGATCGTTTCCGTCCATTCTTCAGGTGACGTTCCCGCCGGATGCGATGTTTTTATATGCTGTACTTTCATCCCGTAGGTCGGATCACTCTCCAGATTCTCCACCAGCCATACTACCAGTTCCTGCCCTTGAACGCCGGTCTCCTGCCTGAATGTCAGTTCATCTGTCGCACTGAACCAGACCTGGCCGCCTATTTTGGTGGCTGCGCTGCCGCGGAACTGTACATGCATAAATGTCTTACCAATATCCACCGCTGTTATCGGCTCAACCTGATCAGAGCCAATTGCACTTATGCTATGTTCCACCCGCTGCACATCACTCCAGTTGGCTCCAGTAAACTCTACCACCGCATAACTCTGTCGGCTGGATTTGCCGGTGGCCGCCCTTCTGAACACAGGCCGCACTGACGAATCCAGTTCAGCGGTATGTACACCCTTATAACTGCCGTCACCGCCCTGCTTGACTGACTGCCCGGTGATAAAGACCACAACTCTGTTCGTGTCCGATACACTGGCTACCGCTCCGGTCACAACAGACACCGACGTGCCCATCGAAAGTTTGGCATGATCCCGCACAATCATTTCATTTGCGCCGCCGACTGCGCCCACATACTCGATTATCTCCCAGCTCACTGCGGTATGGGTAGCCGGGTCTTCTCTGGTTATGTCCACGGAAGTCAGCAGGTTCCCGGGATTACCTATCCAGGCATCATGTTCTCGGGACTCTACAGACGCTCCGTTCGTTGAGCCGCCGCCGGTCAGTTGCGTATTCACCAGCCTTATGAACGCATTGGATATCGTCGAATTGGTCGACAAGGTATAATCCGTTCCATTGACCAGCGTTACAACTGTCGAGCCAGCCGGTATCACTGCCGTACCGCGATGCGTCTTGAAGTCGAGCCCCATCACATCAAGCGTCACCGTAGCCGCAGGACTGTAGAGTCCTCCGTCATATGCCCTGTATGTAAAACTATCCAACCCCACAAAACCAGGATCAGGTGTATAGGTAAAAGATCCGACATCAGACAACGAGAGAGTTCCGTGAGAAGTCGTTGTTACCAATACCGCCGTCAATGTATCTCCATTAACATCCGCATCATTCTCCAGAACTCCAGGCACTGACACAGTCGACACTTTATCACTGATAAAAACGTAAGAATCCCCTTCAGCGACAGGCGCTCCCGGATCATTATCCGCAATAGACACACTTGCAGTCGAAGAACCTCCGCTTACATAGCTGGCGCCGTTGGGCACAAAAAGCTTCAGATTAAAGAATTCCACAGGCTCAGGAACAGTGTCATCAACAGGAACCAGGGTAAGATCAACATAATCACTTCCGCCGGGTATTGTCACTATCCCGGCAAAATCAATTGAATTATAATCCGATGCCATAACAGTAGTACCTGTATCAACAACATAAGACACATCAAGATCAAGAGTATTATCGCCGTCTCGTGTTATGCGGAACACTGCCGGATCAGAGCTCTCCTCGGCAGCAGTATCATCAGTAACAATAATGTTTACATTATGCGGCGGTTCATCATCCTCTATATTAACTGTAACACTAGATGCCGGGCCAACCGTGTATGAAGCATCCGGAACAACTGACAATTCCAGCCACTCGGTTCCTTCAACAAAAAGGTCATCTGTCGGAACAACTTCTACCTGAACAGACATTTCAGAATCAGCAAAGACCACGGATGAAACATCCGCATTATTATAGTCAGCGATCTCAGCTGTCCCGGCGGTACGCGCCAGGTTAACCGTAACAGTGCCCGATGAATTTGCGCCCCTGACAAGTTCGAGCATAGCCGTATCGCCGCCTTCAGCAGAATCTCCGTCAATAACAGACAAGTTAAATACCGGAAGAGTGCTGTTATCGTCATCTATAATTGTAACAGTAGCGCTATTTTGACCTGTAATAAAATATCTCTCGCCGATACCAAGGGTGATAACCACATTTTCATTTGTTTCTGCATCCGAGTCATCCACCGGAGTGATATCTATCTGCACATCAGCAACACCATCCGCAAAACTCGCAACACCACTGGTAACAGCATATGCCGAAGTGTAATCGTCACTATGGGTAGCGGAACCGGAAAGCTGATAATTAACATCCAGCGCGCCCTGTGTATCGGCTCTTGATATTATGACTGATCCCGATTGCGCCCCCCCCTCAGCAATGACTGCGTTACCTTCGGATATACCCACATAATCAGGTGTATCAGTTATCAGAATCAGACCCGGATCACCGTGATGGTTAAGAGCTGAGGATTGCCATCTATAAGACTTAGCCAGTCCTATAATGCCAGGTGGATCATAGGCTGCCGAATCAGCCAGACTCAGCCTGGCATTGTGAAAACCTTCTCCAGAGTATCGGTTTTTATGAACAAAAACATAATCACACCAGCTATTCATATAGCTACCACCTAGACTAACGGGACCGGTTCCAATATATACCAATGCTCCGCCGGTCGGCAGCCGGATA
>JBHORK010000133.1:0-5464 GCA_042565725.1 Verrucomicrobiota bacterium | reverse complement strand
CAAGCGTGAAGCATTAAAAAGAAAAATGGAAGATGCTCGAGCTCGACTGGAAAGACGGGCAAAGAAAAAGGCTGAACATGAACGGGTAGATTACGAGAAAAAGCTTAAGGCCAGACAGAAACGTAAAGGACGTAAAAAAGGAGGTATGATTAAGCCTCTAAAGGATATGCCTGATTCAGATGAGCAAATTAATTTAACTGATCCGGATAGCCGTATAATGCGAAAGAACAAACGCAGCGGATATGAGCAGTCATATAATCCCCAGATTACAGTTGATGCAGAAGGGTCTCAGCTAATTCTGAGCTGTAGAGCGAGTAATAATGCGAGTGACAGCCGCGAGTTATCCGCAAACGTTGAGTCTATTCCGGAATCTGTGGGCAAGCCATCGTCAGTGTTGGCAGATTCAGGATATATTTGCGAGGAAGAAGTTCGTGCTGTTCAAGAAAAAGAAGTAGTTGTTTATGTGTCTACAGGAGCAGAAAGTAAAAACATAAATCGCAAGCATGACTTCAGGCCAAGGAATCGAAGAAAAAGCAAAGACAAGGTTTTAAGGGCGCAATGGTTGCTGGAGATGAAGGAAAAAATGGAGACAGATATCGGGCGTGCTTTATACGCACGGCGGAAGCAAACTGTTGAGCCGGTCTTTGGCATTATAAAAAACGTGATGAAGTTTAGAGAGTTCAACCTGAGGGGTCTGCCAAAAATCGATGGCGAATGGCATTTGGTTAGCTTGGCGTACAATGTTAAGCGCCTATGGAACCTGAAAATGGCTATGTGATATCAACAGTAGAGGTGTGACTATACTTAAAACGCCTTTTTCACCATGATCATTTCATGTAAATCTGCCAAAGGGGCAAAAATGACAATAAATACCTAAGCTAAGTCCGACAGACTCCTAGAGACTTATCCTTGTAGGACTTTTTACCTACGTAGTGATAATTGGACTAATTTCCCTCTGGCTATTTTATCTCTTAATCCAAACTATATCATGGTTCAGAATGGGCAGGTTGTAATTGAATTGCTTGGTGGGTTTGACCATGCTGGCGTAATAATGAAACATGATTGGCAGAATAGTGTTTCAAATATTTGGATATTAAGTACACATGGTTTTAGAGATGGAGGCCCAAAGCTGATTTTAAATAGAAATACTTCTCCTCCATCTTGGTCGTTTAAGGCTAAATGTTCCTGTTGCTGTTCAGATTGACCTCATTTAACATTAATAATTCGGCATTCATCACTTATCATTTTCTTCCCCTCTCTGTCGGCGGTATTTCGCCTTCTTTTAGAGCTAAAGAAATGAAGAAATTGAGATTTGATGTCGATAAATAAACGCTAACTTTTCGCAGGAACGTCTCCGCAATGACACATTTGATGACACATTTTTTTTGGGTAAAATTGGGAGCTTCAGAAAACCATTGAAAACATTGGCTAAAAAGTGGCGGCGCAGGGACTCGAACCCCGGACAAGTGGATTATGATTCCACTGCTTAAGTGTTTCGTAAAGTCCTGATTTCCTAATAAATAACGTCACTTCAAGGGTTTGTGCAAAATCAACTAATGCAGACTAATGCAAGGTAATGCAACTTAGCGCCGCCTATGTGACACGTAGATGACACGTGAGGGTGTTGAAAAAATATTGAAAAGAGATAGACTCACAGAAGCCTTGCTAATAGAATGGAATTTCAGGAAATAGATAATCTGGCAACAGCAGAAAACCGGCGGTCAATTATTCTGCATAATTGACGAGAACGGAGTGCGTCTAGCCGCCGTGAGAATATGAAAATTCCTTAGGAAATGTTAATCTTTACCCGGTCGAATCAGAATGAGTTCAGTCCCTCTTTCATCTTCTCACGGATCCTGTCGGCAAGACGTTTGGGAGCCAGAACCTTTACATCCGGCTGCCATGACAAGATCCAGCGCACCAGCTCTTTCCAGCCTGCAGTTTCAAAAGACAGCACAATATCGCCATTCCTTTTCTCAACAATTTTCTGATCAGAATGCCATACTCGTTCCTTTATATAACCGGCAATCTTACGGGAAAAAAGAAGCCTGACACGAAACACTTTATCACCACGAACAATACCGAACGACTCTTTAGCATAGTTTAGCGCATCAAATGAATCCGGCATCTCAAAATGTTCACCCGTTCTCCGGATCTTCCGTATTCTGGATATCGCAAATGTCGCAACCGTCTTTTTGCGAACATTATATGCCGCAAGATACCAGTTTCCGTGATATGCAAACATATGATAAGGATTAAGGATATACTCACCTGTATCCGAATTAAATTTCTCATAAACAATCGAAATCTGCTGCTGCGTGTCAAGACAACAGCAAACTTCTTTCCATATCAATGGGTCCTGAACAACATAATCATCACCTATAACAGTGAATCGATCAGTGAACATATCAAGATCAAAAGTTACCTTGCCCTCCAGAGAATCAGCTATCTTGCCCAGAACCGATCTCATATCCTTTTCCAGCGGCGTACCCAGAAAAGAACCGAGCAGTTTACGGGCAAGCGAAAAAGCAAATATCTCGTGCCTGGAAATACTGACAGCAGGCAACTGCCATGTTTCATCAGTCAGCCTGTATCCATGAGAAGATGCAACATATTCAATAGGAGCCCGCTCCTCATCACGAAGATAATCCAGATCATTCATGATGGTTTGACGCGTAACACCAAGTTCCGCGCAGAAAACACTGCAATTAGGAAAAAATCCTGATGATGTGCCGTTTCGAATCAAATCAAGAATGCGCTTTATTCTGTATTTCTGAGCTCGTGAAACTTTTTTCATTTTTCTAGAGGGTGTAAAGCTATTTTTGACACCCCCTGTGATATACTTCTCTGCAGAAAATGGCAACTGTTTTATTCGGGAGGTATACTATGAATACACTACAGAAAGGGAAAAATAACCAAACGGGAACCCCGGCAAGACAAAAGCCGAAACTGCTCGATTTGATGCGCCGCGAAATACGGCTCAGACACTACTCTATTCGCACAGAGCATTCATACATAGATTGGGTGAGAAGATTCATTCACTACAACCAAATGAAACACCCCGAAAATATGGGAGCAGGAGAAGTAAAAGATTTCCTTAGCTATCTGGCCGTAGACGGTAATGTTGCAGTCAGCACTCAGAACCAGGCGCTTAACGCAATAGTGTTCATGTATAAGCATGTTCTGCAATCAGGCCCCTCCAGCGTAACCAGCCCCCTGAAACGCGCAAAAGAGCTGCAGAACCGGAATAAGCCGGCAATAGTACGCATGGCGGAAATAATTTCATCAGTATTCAGCAGGATGAGGGCCGCGGCATGAGAAAGCGATACTATATTAACGGGAAAAGATATCGCCCTGCATATGGACAGGGATTTGAAGGTAATATTCAAGTTACAGGCTCTGCCGTTGCGCTGAATTTGGACTGGGACACGACATGGACCCAATTCTGGAATCTTCTTCAGAAAGAACTTTCAAATCGGGGATACAGGAAATCATCTATACTGCTATACCGCCAGATACTGCGCAAACTGCGTGATTTCGGGATCAGGCGGCCGGCAAAAATAAACTCATCCGTGATAAAAGCTTATATTATGAATCTAAACTCGGGCACTGCGTCCTGGAGTTGGATAGGAACAAACATTTCCGTCCTGCGCAACACCTTTGATAAACTTGGCGGGCTGTCAGTAACATCAAGGCTTTCCACACCCAAACGCCCACAGCATCTACCGACAATTCTAAGTCATGACGAAGTTAACATGATCCTTGAAGCCGCGCCGACCATCCGCGATCAGCTTCTACTGGGGCTTATGTACGGCTGCGGCTTGAAAACAGGAGAAGCATGCGCACTGCGCTGGAGAAACATTAATTTAAAAGATAATGTGCTGAATATCGAAGGGTGCAGAGCAAGAAAGCTCCCGTTGCCGCCCGGCCTGATTCCGGTATTGGCAAGAGGCACATCAGAATGTTCTTCGGACAGCTATATCTTTCAGGGGCGCAAGCGAGATACGCATTTAAGCGTTCGTATGACCGAACTGATTTTGCGGAAAGCTGTCAGAAAAACAGAGATACCAAAAATTATCTCATGCATGACCCTGCGTCATTCTTATGCCGTACATCAGCTTGAGAACAACATAAGCATACGACAGTTACAGGAACTGCTTGGTCATAAATCGGTAGAAACAACGATGCTGTATAAGCGTTGCATGTTGCCGAAGCTCGAAAAAAGCCCGCTCGGCATGGTACGTGAAATCATGGCAAAACAGCAGAACTTATCAGTTCAAAAGCAAAAACCATACAGAGAACCGGCAAAAAAGATTCGTCCGGAATCAATACCGAAAACATCATCGTTGGAAGGGCTTCAGCTTCCGTTTGTTGAAGAGAAGACATTTTCAATTAGAGATCGAAGCAGGGAATTTTATCAAACCATCAAAATAAAGCTGCGTGAGAGATTCCTTTTATAACACACTGGTCATCCCCTTCTGAATGTAAAGAAACACGAAAAAACGCCCCGGTCTGCGCACTGGCCGGAAAAGACAACTTGTAACAAAACCGATAGAGTCGGAAAAGCGCCTGAAACACCCCAAAAACGGAAGAACGATGAACTTGAACTTTAAATCGAATAAGAATAAACTTCTTCACAAAGAAAGAAATATCGCCATTTCGCTAATACAGGTATTGCAATATCAACCCAATCCTGTATTACCGAAATAAAACCGTATAATACTTATGTTAGAGGTGAAGAAATGATAAAGAAATGGATTCTATGCGGTGCTTTTCTATGCGCCACCCTAGCGTGCTCCTGTTCGCGCTCTCCACAGCCGACCGCCAACGAAAAACAACGGACAGTCCTCATTAATGAGTTCATTGCTCTTTGCGAAAGTCGCTCACAGGGGACACCAAGCGCAGATACACCCGCACCGCGTTACTACCGCAAGGGCACAACTGCGGAAATCGTTTTGGAGACAGTGAATCCTCCCAGCAAGGATCCCCTCATGACGGAGGAAACGAAAGCTGCCATCAAGAAAGCCTTTATAGACCAAGTCGGTACGGAGTTTACGGTCGGAAAGATCAGGGAGTACGGGAAACACGGAATCGTATTCACGTTCCGTGTTCTCACACACGATGGCAAAGAGGTCTGTAATATACCAATTCGATTTGATGAAATGCTTGAGACCTGGGGACACCCAGACCTCTAACAACCGCCTGCAACATATTTGCTGAAAGCCGCGCTTTCAGCAAAATGCTGAGGCGAAACGTTGGGCTTGAGATAATGACAGATGCAAAACAAATATTCGTTCCGCCAAACTGGGCGCACTTGTTGTCCTGCTGTGCCTTCGTTGCCCCAATAGGCGTAGCTGCAGTGCAACTCTATCACGACCTTTATTCGATTACCCAATATTTTGAACCATGGGTCTATCTTGATCAGAGTCTTATCATCCACCCAATTGTAATTATAGTATCACTG
>JBHORK010000132.1:0-5693 GCA_042565725.1 Verrucomicrobiota bacterium | reverse complement strand
TTCCTGTCGGCATATATATCGTGGGCTGCGGTTACATTGTCTGCGGCATTGTCTGCCTGCTGGTTCCTGTTACTTATATTGCGCCTACAATTTCTTTTACCAATCCCTGGCCCATGGGAATAGTTTTCTTTTTCGGCGAAACGGCAGGCGGCACAATTTTAATGACATATAAAACAGCAAAAAAAGAGGATAACAATGACACAAAAACAGGATAACGTATACGACGCTCTGGAAAAAATATTTCACGAACCTAACAGGCTTGCGATTATGTCCGTGCTTTGTGCTTCCGAAAAGGGCCTTTCATTTAATGAGCTGAAAGAGGAATGCGGTTTAACGGACGGTAATTTGAATCGGCATCTGAAGGTGCTTGAGGAAGCCGGCGCAGTAAAGATAGATAAAAAATTTGTTGGCTCCAAACCGCGCACAACAGTATCCATTTCAAAAAAGGGAATGGATCGTTTTAACGAGTATCTGTCGGCGCTGAACGAAGTGCTGGAAAAAGCAAAAAGGGCCATGCCGGCAGAGAAAAAAGAGGTCCCTTTACCAATGGGAAAGACTGTTAGAGCATAAGGAAATGGAGTGTTGGAGTAATGAAAGACTGATATTTTTTTAAGACAATACTTTGCAATGCAAAGTTCTTTGCAGGCCATAAAAACAAGGAGGAATCAAACATGAAAGCAACAGATCAAACACCGGATTGCCCGCCGCCTCTTCCGTATGACAAAAAAGTCTCACCGGAAGAAAGACGCATGTCCGAATCATTTACGCATGATTTCGGGCCTATGAAAAAACGCGCCACCTTGTTTGCCGTGATAGAAACTCTTCTAAAATGTCCCGCAAGTGTGATTCACGAAATCGCGCACGGCAAGCTGTGGCGTATGGTTTTCATATTGCTGACAATAATAATTGTATCCATGTCAGGGTACGGATTTATCATGGGCACATTTTCAGGCGGCCACCAATTATGGGCTGTACCACTCAAATTAGTAATTGGAATTTTTCTGAGCGCCCTGATCTGTCTGCCGAGCCTGTACATCTTCATGTGTCTATCAGGAGGCGATCAGTCATTACAGGAAGTATGGGCGTTCTTTTTATCTTCACTTGCTCTCAGCGGAATATTGCTTGTTGGCTTCGCGCCGGTAGCGTGGATATTCTCTCAATCAACAAATGCTGTCGGATTCATGGCATTCCTTCACATGGCTTTCTGGATTGTAGGAATATATTTCGGCTTACATCTCCTGAAAACAGCCCTTGATTTCCTGAATAAACGAAACACCTCCATCCTTAGAATATGGAGCGTTATCTTTACTCTGGTGGTTTTGCAGATGTGCACAACCCTCAGACCACTCGTAGGAGAATTTCAGGGCCGCGGGCTTCAGGACAAGAAATTTTTCCTTACTCATTGGAAGGATTGCGGTAGATGAGCAATTCAGAAGAAAAAGGAATTGGATTCAAAAGATATGGACCTGGCGCTCTCTGCCGGATGGACAAACATATTCTCGACGCAATTAAACGAGAGGACGTTCCCGGGAAAGTAATTCTCGGCATTTGCGCTACAATTCTGGTCGGGACACTAGTCTACGGGTTTATCTTTGGCCTTTGGCGGTCTCCTCTTCAAGGTCTTTACTCGGCAATAAAAATGCCATTGCTGTTCTTTTCTACTGTATTGGCCAGCGCAGTGATAAATACAATGCTGACTCAGGTTCTGGGCGCTCGTCTATCTCTGCGACAGGTATGTGCTTCTATCTTGCTCGGCATGGCCATTAGCGCCGCCATCATGGGCGCAGTGTCCCCGGTAATTCTTTTCTTTGTGCTACAGATCCCTTCTCCTGATCCTTCCGTTGTTGGACTTTCATTTAATCATCCGGCTGTTGATGCTTCGAAACATATGTATTGGGTACTTTTATTGACTCATGTCAGCGTAATCGGAGTGTCTGGGATTGCGGGAAATATCCGACTTTATCACTTGCTGAAAGTCCTTACCGGCACACGCCGTATGGCTTTGTACTTGATGTCCATTTGGATTTCAGTGGCTGGATTTGCAGGGTGCCAGCTCTCATGGCTCTTGAGTCCTTTCTTATGCAAGCCGACTCAGCTTCCTCACATTGTTCCAAAAGAGTACTTTCAAGAAAATTTTTATGAACGAGTATGGCGCGCAATAATGGATCTAATGTAAAATGAGCCCCAAACCAAACAAGACAAGATTTCTGAAAACGGTTATAGCTGCAGCTGGACTTCCCGGCTTAATCTTCCTGTGTATTAATGCAATATTCTTTATTTGCTTAATGCTCTACCCGACATTCGCCATGATAAGACGAATATACAACTTCAATACTATTTTTGTCCCTGTTCTTTTCATGCTTTCGGCGATAGCAAGATTAATGGAACGGCGTTATCAGCCGCGTAATAAACAACTTCTGCGCTCTTCTATAGCTTTTATTGTTATCGCGCTTATGGCCGGAGGCTTCAGGATGTACGCTACCCATATAGAACCATACCGGCTGGTACTGCGCGAAGTCACAATCGAAACAGAAAAAGTGTCGCGACCCTTACGAATACTGCACATCACCGATATTCAGTCGGCGGGTGTAGGCTCTTACGAAAAGAAAGCTTTTGCCAGGATGCGTGAACTGAAACCCGACATTGTAATTCATACCGGTGATCTGCTTCAGCCTATACCTCCGGCAACTATCAGTACCGAACTTCCCAAAATTGCGGCTTTGTTCCGTACGCTTACGCCTCCTCTCGGAACCTATGGCGTTATAGGAGATGTTGATTGGGGAATAAAAAACGCGTCCACAGATGCCCTTGGCGGAATAAATATTCTCAACAACAATGAAGCTCTTGTGGAAACTGACGGCACCAGACTGAGAATATTCGGGGTTCCATGCCAGGCATCAAGAGGAAGGACCAACGCGACTGAGACGATAAAAGACTGGTTTCAGAAAACGGATCCGTCGGATTTCACAATGGTCATAGGACATGGCCCGGACTACGTGTTGCCGATGCTGGATCTTCCTGTCGATCTGTGTCTGGCGGGGCACACTCACGGCGGACAGATACGAATTCCTTTCATAGGTCCTATCGTAACGTTAAGCGAAGTCCCCCGGTCCTGGGCCAGAGGGTTCCGCAAAGTAGGCAGGACCCGGTTAAACGTATCAGCCGGCGTGGGAAGTGAACACATGGAAAAAATGCCCTCCATGCGCTTCGCGTGCCCTTCCGAAATGACTCTTATTACACTGGTCCCGAAAAAAACTGAGGAACATTAATATGAAACAAATCGTTAAAAGAATCTGTTTTTTGAGTTTACTGATATTATTTCTAACAGCATTGCCTCTTATTGGTGTGTGGATCGCCGGTGATTCGGTTAAGCAATATCTTGAATTTCCGCCGCTGACACGATACGTGGAACATGCCGGATTCTCATGGCCCGTTTTTATCGGCCTTGCGCTGGTTATTCTTACGGCCGTTTGCCCATTCATAATCCGAATTTTAACTTCTCCCTTTCCCCGCGTCCCCGCGTCCCCGCGTCACCGTTTCCCTTCCTGGGGCTGGGCTGGAGTGGCTCTTAATATCGCCGCATGGTTTTTGTCATGGAAACAACCGCAATGGCTGGGCTCTTTGCAGCTTTATATTTTCTTCCCGATCTGGCTTGGCTATATCATTGTTGTTAACGCATACACCCATAAACGTACCGGGAAATGTATGCTGATCAATCAGTCGAGTTATTTCGTAATGCTCTTTATTGCCAGTTCGGCGTTCTGGTGGTTCTTTGAATATCTGAACCGATTTGTCCAGAACTGGTATTATACCGGGATTGAGACAGTTACGCCACTGCAGTATTTCATCATCGGCTCTCTTCATTTTTCCACGGTTCTTCCAGCAGTACTCGGCACTTATGATCTTCTTAAGTCATTTCCCCGTATCAGCTCCGGAATGGATAAATTTATAAGAATCGACAAGTTCTCACCCAAAACAACCGCCTGGTTAACTCTTACCGCTTCATGCGCAGGACTTACGGCAATCGGTATATGGCCGGATTATCTGTTCCCCTTATTATGGTTGTCACCTTTATTTATTATCACCTCACTTCAGACCATATACGGCAGGAATACAATCTTTTCCAGCATAAGATACGGATACTGGCGTCGGATTTTTCTGCTTGCTCTGTCCGCTCTGATCTGCGGATTTTTCTGGGAGATGTGGAATTTTCACAGTTCCCCCCAATGGATTTACACAGTTCCGTTTGTCGCAAGGTTCAAGGTTTTTGAAATGCCGATACTTGGTTATGCCGGCTACCTGCCGTTCGGCCTCGAATGCGCGATTATTGCCGACATGATAAAGAACACATTAAAACTGCGGATTGATTCGAATGAACTTGATTAAACAGAATAAACTCAAGCAATCTTTACTGCGGTTATGTGTCAGCACAATGCTGTTTGTGGCTGGTGTATCTTATATTCCCTATCTGTGGTGCTCGCGCAATGCTGACACATGGTATAATGGCGACTTGGATCTCCAGAAAAAACTGGCGCGCGGCGTGGAGAAATGGGTTACAGAAGAGTTGGCCAAAAAGGATTTTTGCACAGGCTCCAAACAGTTTGATGGAGAATGGCTTTTCGGCAGTTACATGATGGCGGGTATGGGATTCGGACAAACAGCTCTTGAACATCCGGAGTTGCGTGAAAAACATATTGAACTGATGAGTATCTGCATTGAACGCATGCTTTCATCGGAAGTGCGTGCTTTCGACAAGGATGCATGGGGCAATGACCCTATTGAAACATTGGATAGTGATACGCAACATCACGCGGCTTACCTGGGATATCTGAATCTTGTACTCAGCATGCACCGCTTACTTAAGCCTGACTCAGAATATGCAGAACTTAATGACAGGATCACAGAAGCGCTTGTTAAACGCGTAAACAACAGCCGGATTCTCCTTATCCAATCGTATCCATACGAAACTTACCCGGTAGATAACTGCTGCGTTATCGGCTCTATAGGTTTGCATTCACGCGCAACAGGAATTGATCGAAAAGAAATCCTGCAAAAATGGGCTACTTATTGTCGTGAGAAATATATAGATCCTAAAACAGGACTTTTTTATCAGTGCGTTGATTCTGTTACAGGAGAACCGATAGATCATCCTCGTGGTTCAGGAACAGCGCTGGGGCTTTACGCGCTTTCTTTTGCCAATATGGATCTTTCCCAAGAACTTTATGAAGCAGCCAAAAAGCATCTTGCAGGAACAGTCTTCGGCTTTGGCGGGGTCAGAGAATATCCGATTCATATTAAAGGAGAATCCGGAGATATCGATTCCGGACCGATAGTGTCAGGTTACGGCTTGTCGGCAACGGGTTTTCTTATTTCAGGCGCCAGAATACATAATGACAGGGAATACTATAAGCGCCTTTACTCCACAGCATACGCATGCGGAGCGCCATTTGAGAAAAAAGGCAAGTTGAACTTTGTTACCGGCGGATCACTTGGTGACGCAATTCTGTTTGCAATGCTGACAGCGGGAGGTGAGAAATGAAACGATGGAGCAAAACACTTATTATCAGTGCGGCGGAAATTGTTGCACTACTACTCCTGCACCATATTCTCATCGGTTATCTCGCGGAAAACGATATAGTTTCAAAAATGTTTGCCGCTGGCAGCCACGTGCCCCGCACCACCCTGCTTATTGC
>JBHORK010000131.1:0-5706 GCA_042565725.1 Verrucomicrobiota bacterium | reverse complement strand
CGTTCCTGGCCCAGTTTTGGAAAAAGTAATACAGCTTTATCATAAGGACCTTGATGAGTTCGGGCTGGAATATGTAATGTTTGGTCATATTGGAGATAATCATATTCATGTGAATATAATTCCGGACAGCATGGCGGATTATGAACGAGGTGGGGAACTGTATCTTAAATGGGTGAAAGCAGTGGCTGAAATGGGTGGTACCGTGTCGGCCGAACATGGAATCGGGAAGCTTAAGGCTGCTTTTCTAAGGGTAATGTATGGGGAAGAAGGTATTCGGCAAATGCGTGACGTGAAACACTGCTTTGATCCTGATAACCTGTTGAACCCGGATAATCTGTTTTGCGGCCATGAAAAGAAAGGGTCTTTCGCAGAATCTGTTGGTAAGAAGATAAGAATTTTAGACAGGATTTACAGGATTGGGAGGCAGGATTATTAGAGATATAGATGCTGCATTAATTTGCCTCGATATCCTTTCGCCTATGCCAAGGCTATGGCGGACCAACCTTCGTCAAGACTACGGCTTGGCAAGCAAGACGGAATCGAGGCAAATTTCTACACTGTCTGTTTGATTATGTAGATGTTGGCACTGTAATGTTAATCTATCTTAACCAGCTCATGAATTCACAGTTATGCGTTAGCATAATTGTGAATTCATGAGCAATCCTTTGTTAAATCCTGTTATCCTGTCTAATTCTTTTCTTTTTCTGATTAGGCGGCTAAAATGATTGCCAGACGGTGTGATGATTGGGCATGTGAACGACGCAATGCCCATAGATTTTGCTGAGGCTATATGAAAATTATAAAACTTCTTGTGGGAATAGTCCTGATACCTTTTTGTATTGCTGTCACACAGACTCTTGTGTCGCTGGTTCGGGTAATGCAGCCGTCTGATTGCTCTGCAATTCCGTCTTCGGCATGGGCTCTTGGCGGAGGGTTCCTGGTTTGGCTCTTTCTGTATTTTGTTTTGCCTCGTCCCGTCAGAACCTATGTATTGGCCCATGAACTTACTCACGCGTTATGGGGTCTTTTGATGGATGCGAAAATATTCCGTATGAGAATATCCGCAAAAAGCGGTTCTGTAACTCTCTCCAAGACGAATTTTATTATATTGCTGGCCCCGTATTTCTTTCCGCTCTATACGGTTCTTGTCATCGCCGGCTATTATGTGCTCTCTGTTTTTTTTGATATGGAAAGATATTATCTTTGCTGGCTCTCTTTGATTGGTTTTACATGGGGATTCCATTTTACATTCACAATAAGTACTCTCTTGCAGCATCAAACTGACGTTAAGGAATGTGGCCGTGTGTTTTCCTACGCAATGATTTATTTGATGAATATATTCGGTATATGTCTCTGGATTGTCATTGTATCATCAGTTACACTTGAACAAATGGTAAGTTTTACAGGGGAACATATTGGCTCGCTATCCGTCTTTCTATTGGAGAAAACAGCCCTGATTTTCGATAAAATCCGACAATAAACAGGAAAAGAAGAGAATTTGACATGATCAACAGGATTTACAGGATAAGGGAAGGCGAAGAAAAGCAGGAATCATGCAATAAATCGCTGTCCTTCGCCGTTGTATATTATAGAAGGGGCGGCAGAGTGTAACGGTTAAGTATTATGGAGGATACAGACTATAAACTGCTGGCCCGGTATAAGGCTGGCCAGACTGAGGCGCTTGAGAGTCTCGTTGAAAAGTACAGACGTCAATTGTTCGGGTACATTATTAATATGAGGGGATATGGCGCTGATGCGGATGAAATATTTCAGGAGGTATGGTTTAGAGTAATCAAAAAAATTCATACTTATAAACATAAGAATTTTCTCGGTTGGCTGATGCGGATTGCTCATAATATTGTAATTGATAAAGCTCGACACAAGAAACATGACGTTAGCTTAGATCAGGAAAGGGAAAATCAGAAATCACTGGCTGATGTTATGCCCGGCGGTGAACAGGATCCCGCGGAACTGTTACAGGCCGATACGCTCGGGCAAAAGATATCTGAGGCCGTAGCCGAGTTGCCGGCGGAACAGAAAGAGGTTTTTTTAATGAGGGTTAAAAGCGATCTCTCATTTAAGGAGATTGCTGGAATACAAAAGGTTTCGATAAACACAGCTCTTGCCAGAATGCAGTATGCGCTGGCGAAGTTAAGAGAGGATTTAAAGGAAGATTATAAGGAATTGAACCGATAAGGAGGCAGGACAATGAAATGCCGGGAAATAGAACAAAAAATATTGCTTGCTGAATCAGGCGAGTTGTCCGACAGGGAGTCAGAAAAGCTTGTCTCGCATCTTTCGGATTGCCGGCACTGTGAACAATACCGCCAGATAGCCAGGCGGATTGTGGCCGCAGCCCGGGAAAAACTTCCTGACGGCAATCTTGAGCCCAATGTGATGAAAGCGATCCGCGTGGCCGCGAATAAAGAAACAATGGAAAGAGCAGAGGGCTTTACGTCACAAGGTGTGATCCTGTGGTTCAGGCGTCCGTCGATTAGAATACTTGCCTGTGCCGCGGCGCTTGTGTTAATTGCGTGTGGTTTGTTTGTGTTGTCGCCGACGAACGGGGCATCGGGTCGCATCAGCAATCTTAATGCTATCCTGGTAATGGTTTCTGAAGAGGATGATTCCAGCGCGCTCCAATATCCGGAAGTAACCGGATCGGAGAGCCAGCTCAAAATGCTGGCGAATCAGCTTCTGGCTATAGAAGGCTTCGCAACGGATGAATCTATTGGCGCCGACTTTTTATAGTTAGTTGATGCTTCTGAAAAATCCAGTTTCTGTTTTATTGACTTAAAGATGCCCCATCTCGCTTTATTCTGACTCCTGACTTTCTTGGGCATCGTAGCCTTGGCGTAGGCGGCTGTCTCCTGATTCCTGAGCAGTTGTCCATATCTCTTCTATCGCGTAGAACCGACGAGCTTCTTCCGAAAAGATATGAACGATCACGTCAATGTAATCTAAGACCATCCATCCACATTCAGGACTCCCTGCTTTTCGGTAGCAGGCAATCTTTTCTTTTTTCAGAACGTGCTGAACTTCTCCGAACATTGCTTTCAAGTGCGGAGGGCTTGAGCCGGATGCAATGACATAGTAGTCCGTTACGCCGGATGTTTCTCTGACATCCACCACTTTTATATTTTCACCCTTTTTGTTTTCAAGGGCATGGCATATTTTTCCAGTCAAATCTGACATTTTAATACTTGCTCACCTTTCTGTTTTTCGCCCGCTGTATAAATTATGCTCGGATATGTATATTTCCACAGCAGTCGGCACAAGATATCTAATGCTCATTCCTTCAGCAACCCTGTATCTTATATTAGATGAAGAAATGTCAATCAGCTTTCCCGCTCTGACATTATCCAGCAGTTGTTTGGGCCAGGGCGGGTTCAGGTGCAGGGCTTTCGGTTTTATGCGGACAGAGTCAGACCCCGGACGCAAAAAAGTAACAAATCTGCAGAGATTTAACACTTCATGCACGTTTTTCCAGAGATGAAGTTCGGCAAGTGTGTCGGATCCTATTATAAAGAAGAATTCAGCTTTGGAGTATATTTGCTGCAATTCTCTGATAGTATCAATTGTATATGATAGACCTCCGCGTTTAATTTCGATATTACAGGTTTCGAATCTGAGATCATCTTCAACAGCCGCTTCCAGCATGGCCATGCGGTGCTTTGTTTGTGCAAGACTATCCGATTTTTTATGCGGTGGGGCGGAACAGGGTATAAACAGAACCTTGGACAATTCCAGTTGTTCGAAGGCATTTTGTGCTAGAATAAGATGCCCCATGTGAACCGGATTAAATGTTCCGCCAAGTATACCTATTTTTGTTTTCTGCATGCGATCTAGTCGCTTTCCTGAATCATGTGATTATAACAATGTGAGTCACTTGTAACTTGTAACCCTTGTAACCTGTAACTTATAACTCCTATAATTTTTGTGCCCCCTTATTATCCTCTTTACGTTTTCGCTGCACGATGCTCTGCCTTTATGCCCGTAAGCACTTCATATGAAATTGTTCCGGATAATTCTGCTATCTCATCAGCCCATACGGATTCTCCGCCTTGTTTCCCTATGAGAACGACCTCATCACCCTCTTTTACGCTGTTCTCCGGGCCGACATTGACCATAATAAGGTTCATGGTAACTTTTCCGATAACAGGCCATCTCTTGCCGCCGATTATGACAAAACCCTTGTTGCTTAACGCTCTTGAGTAACCGTCTGCATAACCAACATCTATGGTGGCAACATATGTCTCCGTTTCGGTAACATAGGTGCCGTCATAACTCACAGGAAAACCTGCAGGCACTTTTTTTACCTGAACAACGCGTGTCTTCCATCGCAAAAACGGCCTTGTCTCAATCTTTCTAACTTCTGGTTTCTGACTCCTGCCTGCCCCGCGTTCATCGCTGGGGACTCCTGACTCTTTCTTCTTCCCATAGCCATAAAGCAATATCCCGGGTCTTATGCCATCCATGTTTTTTACAGAATCATGAAAAATGGCGCCACTATTAGCAATGTGCTTGAAAAGAGTTTTGAAACCGTTCTGTTCGCAGGTATCAAGTACTTCGCGAAAACGTTTTGCCTGTGTGTTAACAAACTTACTATCCGGACTATTCGATGACGAAAAATGAGAGCAAATACCGCAGACATCCAAACCCTTTTCTTTCGCCAAATCAATGAGTTCTTCAGCAGCCGTTTTCCACATAAAACCCAGCCGGCCCATGCCTGTGTCAACTTTCGCGTGGCAACGAAGCGGTTGATCCTTGATATTTCTCAAGAGTAATAATGCATGTTTTCTGCTGGTTATTACTGAAATAATACGTTTCTCAATAATCGCAGGAACATCTTTCGGCTTAACCACCCCTACAACAATGATCTCTGCTTCCGGTAGAATTTCGCGGAGTTTGAAAGCTTCCTGTGCGTATGCCACAGCAAACCATCTTATGCCGGCATCCCACGCACACCTGGCGACTGTTTCCAGACCATGTCCGTAAGCGTTTGATTTAACAATAAAAATAATTTCGGGCTTTGAACCTAAGACTTTTTTAAGCGAATGAATATTATCCCGGAGAATCTTAAGATCTAATTCTATCCATGTATTTTCCATCTCTCCATGTTCTCCGTATCTCGTATTTCGCCTGCCAGGCCGTAGCCTTGGCGTAGGCTGGTGAAGCGTATTTCGCGTCAGGCTTCTACCCTCTTCCGCCTTCCTCCGATGTCCCGATTCGCTGTTTTATGCATTCCCTGTCGGTTGTATTTTCTGGGCTTTTAACGGATAGCGAAGTTTCAAATCGCCATTGAGAAGAATTTCGACCCAATATATTCCTTCTGTCTGGAATTTAACATTTAAAAACAGCTCAACACAAGTAGCTGTGGACTCACTGCCGTTAAGGATTACAGGCACGGTTTTTCCTTCAATCAGAACAGTATTTCCATCAGCTTCAATGATGCGACTGAGCTGTTTGAACTCACCCTTGCCGCAACACCAGCGGTTTACGATACATATCCGCTGAAAAACAGCAGGATAATTCGGGACCCCGATAACATCAAATAAACCGATCAATATGAATTTCCCGTTTTTTTCCTGGCGCACATCGTCGCAAAGAAGACTTGCCTGAAGATCCGGAATCATCTTTCCCCCTTTTTCATTAACCATCAATCATTAACCATCAATCATCAACCATCAATCATCAACCATCAAC
>JBHORK010000130.1:0-5791 GCA_042565725.1 Verrucomicrobiota bacterium | reverse complement strand
TGATAAAGAAAGATAAAATATGCGCGTCCTGTGCTTGAAGCAATTTTGTCGTGCGGAATAAAGAAGCTTAATCCTATTCTTTTTGATTATGGCTGTGGATTTGGTTATTCAATGTCGCTGGCCAGAGAATTGGGGTTTGATGTCTACGGCGTTGATATAGATTCAGAGCGATTGGATCTATGCAGGGCTCAAGGGCTTAAAGTTGCGCATCCCGAAGAATTTAATGCTGAATATCCTGATGTAAGAGCGGATGTTGTTCTTTGGCAAAGCAATATTGAACACCTGGCGAACCCTAACACTGCCGCTGCATTTATCGAGAAAATATGTGTTAAAGATACGGTTTTGTTTGTGAATGGTGTTACTCCGAATCTTATTACTATAGAAAAGAGAAAAGGGCAGTTTGTTAAGGCCCATTTTGTTGAACACATTAATTATTTTCCAATTGCCACGCTTGATCGATTTATGGCGGGTTATGGGTTCGGGCCTTTAAAATGCGTAAAGGTTTTTGAGATTAAATCGACTAAAGATGCGGTTTTGTATCTGGGATCCTATCTTGCTGAACGTATTCTGGGTTTTAATGCTTCTTCATGTTTTAAGGGCTTTTTTGAGCGTTTATATAGATACGATAAGTGTAAGTAGGCGTGTTGATCTATGTGAAATATTAAGCTGCATAAAAGCACCCCGAAGGGTCGAGGTTTTCCTACAAAGATTACAGAGAGATGTTTCTGTACAGCTTTTTTATAAACCCGACGACAGGATGCAGGGGTAGGTGCCATTGCAGGATTGTTAATATCCTTGCCTTTAATAGTAACGGATCCCATCGGGACACATTTCCATGCGGAGTCTTAAGGATTTGCCTTGAGCTGATTACTTTGTGATTTTTCAACGTGTTTATCACGGTTTTAAGGATGTTCCAACCTGTAGAGGGGAAAGTGTCAACACCATCTTTCAGATGCAGGTGGAATTTAGCATATGTAATGGTATTGAATTGACGGGTAAGCCAGTAAGGGAGAGTTGTGGGTAAATAAGCAAGCGCGGTACTATAAGATTGTCCGTCCATTAACTGTGTTAACGCATTGTCCAGTTTCTTGACTAGTTCTCTAACCTGTCTTCCACAATAGAAACATGAGGGTTTGATATAAGGGCTGGCTTTTTTCTCTGCCTGAAATGTGTAGGCATGAAAATCTATATAAATAGAAGGTTGTGTTTTCTTGCAGAATACCATTAATGCTTTTGCCTCAGGGCATTCTGTTGCTGTGTTGCCTAGAAATTTCCAATGAAAATTTATCTGCATAGAATTAGCGCCCTGTAAACCTTTTGTGAATCCGTCGGGATTAACGACAGGTATGATATAAAGGTTAAAGTGTTCCAGAATCTTTTTTCTTAAAGAGATGTCTCTCATGGCTTCCATTATGCCTATTGACGCCATGCTGTCGGGTTCTGAGGGGTGGAATCCTGATGAGACGAGAATATTCATTTTGTTTTGCGCAATATTTTCTTTCTCATAGCAATAGGCTGTAAGGGGTTCATTTTCGATTGTTTTGCCGATTGTTTCTACTCGGGCATTGCTCTCTTCAGCCGCAACCTGAATACGATCTTTTATGCGTTGGTAATTGCGGCAACATGTATTGCTTATGTAGATGCATTGTTGACTGTTGAGGGTTAAGTGAATCGAATATTTTCTTAATCCATCTGTTCGGGCGTTACAGTCAAAAGGTTTAAGCTCTTGATTGTTTAAAGAAGAAGATGAGAATAACAAAGGTTTGTGTTCCGGTAGAACGTCTGCAGGAGTGCAGTTCACGTATAGTATTATATCTTGAGATGCAGATGTTGTGTTTTTGACGCCAATACAAAAATGAAGATTGTAGTCGAATGTAAAGCCTTTGACGCGAGTGGTGTTTTCTGTGACGGTAGATAGAAATGCTTTGTTTCCGGCGATACGGTGTTCTCCGCAAAGACAACCAGGTTCGTTAGTTATAAGTCTTATTATATCTTTTTCCATGTTACTTACAGTGTTAGCGATTTGATAATAGACTGGCACCTCTGAGTCCATGTGTATTTCTCGATTACAAGTTTCTGGGCAGCTTTTGCCATTTCCGGATTGGGTTTGTCCAGGGCGTTGTTCAGTTGATCTGTTAACTCCTGAAAAGAATCCGGGTTAACCAAATATGCATGTTTTCCGTGTTCCAGAACCTCTGCTATGGTAGGAAAACTATGTCCAACGATGATGCGTTCGGAAGCCATATATTCAAACATTTTAAGAGGACTGCAGTAATTTATTGTCGGGACTTCTCGAGACCACAGCATCAGCAGGACGTCAGCTGCGGCCAGATAAAGAGGAATAATATGGTGAGGAACGCGTCCTGTAAGAATAATGTTTTTACGGCCGGAGTTGTCGGCAATGTTTTTAAAATTCTGGCGAGCTTTTTCAGGTCCTCCTACGATCACGAAATTAATATCGGGTCTTCCTTCTGCCAGTTTAAGAATTTCAGGGATGCTCCTGTCTTTATGCAAACTGCCAGCATAGAGTACTATTTTCTTGTCGATAGGAAGGCTGACTTTCTTACGTGCATCGTTTTTTGATGTATCCACGCAGAAGATGTTGGGATTCACAGCGTCGTGAAGAGCGCAGAGTTTGTTAGAAGGAACACCGGCATTTTCCCAGTATTTGCGTAGAGTTTTTGATATAGTAATAAATAGTTTAAGCCTTGGTTTTCTTGCATGTGAGACAATCATGCGTCTCCATGCCGAATCAATAATACCGCCAGGCGGGAATGTCAGGTTGTTATGAGCTTCAAATATGATATTGCTGCAATTGCCGGCCACAAGAGGGAGAAGCACAGGATCACGAATAAAAGCTATGTCATATTCTGTGGACTTAAGAAGTCTTTTAATAGCTAATGCCGCGCCTATTGATTTAAGTTTACCCAGGTAATGGCGACCTTTGTAAATTAATAGTTTAAAAGGAAGAGAAGGGAGCTTCATTTCATCGCAAAGTTTTTTTTCTGCCTGTTTGTTGTTAAGCGTATAGCTGTTAATCGCTAAGAGAACTTCCTGGCCTGATTGAGCAAACGCGGAGCACATTTGAAATGCCTGCACGAAATTAGCTTTTTTTTCCTCAAGCCGCCCTGTATGTATGTAAAGTATTTTCATTGCCAGTTGCGCAAATAGTATTATTTTCCGATTAGCTTATATTGTTTTTTATTATGTCGACAAGCTTGGCTTCCCAGTCAAAATCGAATTTCTTTGCAGTTTCAGTACATATTCTGCTTAGTTTTTCCAGCAATTCACTATTGTTTATCAAGTTTCTCATTTTATCCGCCAGTTCGGTAGCGTTATGCGGGTTAAACAACATATCGTCATCCGCAGCAATTTCTTCATGTGCCGGGATTCTGGATATAAGGCATGGCGTTTTGGCGGATAATGCTTCCATAACAGAGTTGGATATACCTTCAGTCATAGATGGGAGAACAAATATATCAGATCCCGCTACCAGGTCAAATGCGTCATCTCTCCATGATGTAAAAAGTATTCGGGAATCAACTTTTAGATCAAGAGCCATCTGTTTTAAGTTGGGGGTATCCGGTCCGTTACCTATCAAGAGAAGATATGCCCGGGTATTCTTAAGCTGAGCCATTGCTTGAATCAATATGTCAGCATTCTTTAGTTTTCTGAAATAAGCGGTCATAGAAAAGATGAAACAATTAGAGTTTCCGACAAGTTTTTGCGTCTTGGTTTTGCATTTATTCTTGTCGGGAGGAGTGGATGACAGGTTGTTGAACAGAACGCTTGATTTTTCAGAAATGTTGATATTGTAGCGGTTGTTTATAGTGTCGATTAATGTTTGAGAGACGGAAATAATATGTGTGGCTGTTTTTATTGAACGTTTTGCCAGAAAGCTGAATAAGGTTCTCCATAGTAGTGAGGTTCTTTTGATTCTCAATTCTTCAACTTCATCACTTCTAAGAATAAGAACCATAGGTTTTCCTGTGAGGAAGATTGTTGGCAGCAGAGGTAATGCGCCGCCCAGAGTGAATGCCATTATCCCGTTGGTCTTTTGAGCCCTGGCTATTTTAATGCAGAGGATTGCGGCGCGCAGCATATAATAAATCCAGGAGAAATGGTCATTATGGTCGGGGACTTTTTGCTGCATTGATCGAAGTGGTTTGATTGAGTGAAACCGGATGTTTGCGTTCTTAATGTCTGGCGGGACAATGTTTACAAAATCTACATTAATACCGGCATTTGCAAGAGCAAGAACGGCTCGACTCAGTCTTTTTGCCGCACCGGTTTTCTTGTGAAAAGCATAGTTTGTAAGGATTGAGGTTGCCATGCTGAAACGCTAGCATAAAATGTTATTTTGTAGGAAGCATTTTGTAGGGCAAGTCAGAAAGTGACCTATCTTGACTTGCTGTAGAAACCAAGATACAGTTTGGAGGGTTAATACAGTGTTTTACGGCGTATTTTATAGTTGATGAGAAGTAGTTATGAAGAAATATAAATTAGTTGTTATGATGCCGGCATTAAATGAAGGAAAGACCATAGAGTCGGTTATCAGGCAGATGCCTGAAGAAGTTCCCGGCATCAAAGAGATTGTGGTTCTTGTTGTTGATGATGGCAGTACGGATAATACCAGCGCGATAGCAGAGGGTGCGGGCGCTGTTGTTGTGTCTCACAATGAAAACCATGGAGTTGGCAAAGCTTACGCGACCGGACTGGACTATGCGCTGAAGCATGGTGCGGATATTATTGTTAACATTGATTCCGATGGTCAGTTTGATTCGAAAGACATTCCAGAACTTATTAAGCCTATTACGGATGGGAAAGCGGAGTTTGTTACTGCGTCCAGGTTTATAGACAAGAGTATAATTCCTAAAATGACTTTTGCCCGCTTATGGGGAAACAAGGCTATGAGTCTTGTTATAAGTAAGATTGTGGGAAGGCGTTTTTATGATGTTTCATGTGGTTTCAGGGCCTGTTCGAGGGAGGCTGCTCTTCGCCTGAATCTTTCAGGTGCTTTCACATATACGCAGGAGACGTTTTTGGATCTTGCCGCGAAAGGAATTCATATTGTTGAAATCCCGATGGTTGTTCTGGGTACCAGGAAAACCGGCAAATCCAGGGTTGCGTCAAATCTATGGAAGTATGGACATCGGGCGTCACGTATAATTATAAAAGCTTATAAAGATTATTGGCCATGGCAATTTTTCTCATCTGTCGCGTTGGGGTGTTTTGCTGTCTCATTTGCTCTGGGTGGGTTTCTTTTGTATTGGCGGATTACGCATCATAAATTTTCACCTCATATATGGGCTGGTTTTGTCGCGGGCTTCTTTTTCGTTGTCGGAACATTATCTGTGTTGATGGGTATGGCAGGTGATATGTTGAAAAGGATACGTCTTAATGTTGAGCAGTTATTGTATTTTCAGAAAAAACAGTATTATGACGAGTTGAATTCATCTGATTCGGAAGTATAAGTTTTGTGTTAATGTTATGACGTGTTCTTCCCTTAAAAGCATTACTGAATCCAGGAAATTGTTTTTTGATAGAAAGTGGTTGTTGTTTCTTGGTGGTGTTGTCTTATTTCTATTTCTTTCTTTCTTCATATATATTCTTCGCAATTATTATATAAAAGCGTATTCCGATCCTTTGAATTGGCTGGAATACGCCAGAGCCATTCCGTTGAGATTTCGAGAATCCAGTTGGCCTGTCGGCTATCCTTTCTTTTTGTGGGTAACGCTTAAAGTTGTGGGGCCTTTTTACATCTTTCTGGTCAATTTGCCGATTATTATCA
>JBHORK010000012.1:0-53540 GCA_042565725.1 Verrucomicrobiota bacterium | reverse complement strand
CTTGTATCTCTTTCACCATAATCAAATCAGATGATATTGTTTTTCTAGGAGGCGAAGATCGGATCATGGCACATGCCGTTTCTGACGGAAAAGTTTTATGGGAAGGAAAAACAGATGGAAAGGTTTATGGAATGGCGGTAAGCGGAGACTGTCTTTACGCGAGTACCGATAAGGGGATAATTCATTGTTTCTCGCCAGCTGAAATATCGAGGAAAAGAACCGCTTCCATAAAAAAGAATAAAAAAGAAGAACCGTATCCGAAAGACAAGCTGACAGCTTTATATGAAACCGCTGCACAAACAGCCATAGATACCGTTGAGACAAAAAAAGGGTTTTGCCTTGTACTGGATTCCGGTGACGGGCGACTTGCCTATGAGCTTGCAAAACGTTCGGAACTCAGAATTATCGGAGTGGAGAAGAATCTCGACAAAGTTCAGAAATCCAGAAAGTTTTTAAGGGAAACAGGTTTTTACGGCAAACGTGTAGTTATTCATCACAATAATTCCGGAAATCTTGAATACCCGAAATATTTTGCGAATCTTATAGTATCGGATGAAGCGCTTTTGGGCGGCGGTATATCCATGTCTGCTGAAGAAGTTTTGGGACGATTGCGGCCGTGTGGCGGAGTTTTCTGCCTGCAATCACCAGATAATCAAAATAGCGGAAATTTTCTTGAGAAATGGGGTGGCAGTTCGTTCAAAAATTGGAAAATAAAACCCGGCGCAAATAACATGATTATGCGTATCGCGCGCCGCGGACCACTTGAAGGCGCCGGCGAGTGGACACATTTATACGCTGACCCCGGAAATACCGCCTGCAGTAACGATGAGCTGGTTCAAGATGTTATGGATATTCAGTGGTTTGGAGAGCCCGGACCTCTGAATATAGTAAACAGACATTATAGAACCACTTCCCCTCTTTACAAAAACGGACGTTTCTTTGTGGCGGGTGATAATATTATTTTCTGTGTCGACGCGTATAACGGCACAATGCTCTGGCAAAAGAATCTTCCCGCAACAAAAAGAACCCGAATATTCCTGGATTCGGGAAATATGGCTGTTGACAACGATTTTTTGTATATCGCATCTTCCAACACATGTTTCGTTCTCGATGTAAAAACCGGTCAGATCAAAAAAACATACAAAGTACCTGATGGTCATGGTGGTAATTCGTTAAACTGGGGATGGATAACGTACGGCAAAAAAAACATAGTCGGCTCGACACGCGGCAGGAAAATATTACATTCCCGACCGAAAAATGGAGAAGATAAATCCGCGTGGCGTTTGAATATGCCGGTTTTTACCAGCAAGTTATTGTTTGGGATAGACAAAAAAAGCGGCAAAACTTCATGGATTCACAAGAATGGCCTGATAATTAACTCAACCACCACAGTAATGGATGACAGGATTTATTTTGTTGAAAGCATAAATTCGGAGCCTTACAACGATGAGCGGATATCTATAAAAAAACTTTTCAGTAATGGCGAACAATATCTCGTTTCGCTCGATATTAACAGTGGTAAAGAAAATTTCCGCAAAAAACTTGATACAACTGCTTTTACCCAACCTGTCTATCTCAATGGGAGTCAGGGCATTATTCTTTTAAGCGGCGCTAAACCTGAGAAAAATTCTTTAATATACAGTTATCGCGCTTTTGACGGTAATACCGGGAAAATATTGTGGAAAACATCACATGCCGCGTTTCACGGAAAAGCAGACGACTCGCACGGCCAGCAACATAGACATCCAACAATTATCAAAAATACGGTTTTTGCCTGGCCGTATGCATATGATCTGAAAACAGGAGAAAAACTTGAATATTGGAAAATGGACAGGCGCGGACACGGCTGTGGCGGAGTTTCCGCGTCTGCCAATCATTTGTTCTGGCGCGGTAATAACTCATGGATGATCAATGTTAAGCAAGGCTGCCGGGCCAGGAGGCTGACCCATGTATCACGGCCGGGGTGCTGGATTAATGCTATTCCTGCAGGCGGGTTGGTATTTGTCCCTGAATCAAGTTCCGGGTGTTTATGCGCGTATTCTATCCAGACTTCAATTACCTTCGGCCCACGTTAACATGGAGGGACATATTCCTTCGCTTTGGGAACAAAGAACTCGCAAACCCAAGAGCGGAGGAAAGGGGATGTTTCGCACGCCTATTATTTCGTCTTCGAAATACTCCAGCGAAGAAACATTCCCTTTCCGAAGCGACTAACCCGGATATTTCATAAGAAAAATGGTAAATCCTTTATTAACCTGTTAAACTGCAATTAGTTACAACGCAGAAACAGAAAGGATTTACCATGACAAATTGTAATACACAACTTTCATTATTTTCAGGCTTTAAATCGAGAAAAATCCACTTTGATTTTAACGGCGGCGATATAACCAGCGATGCTGGCGGAATGCTACTGAGAGCAGCAGATCAAAAGCTGTCTTTAACAAAGAATCTGGCTTCTTTATTAAATGATTCTCGCAGACAAAAGAGTTGCGAGCACAAACATCTGCATCTGCTCAGACAACGCATTTACGGAATAGCTCTTGGTTATGAAGATCTTAATGATCACGGTACATTGCGAAAAGATCCGGCTTTTCAAACATTTATAGATAACGATAAAGATCTTGCCCATCCATCAACACTGTGTCGCCTGGAGAATCGTGCTGACGAACAGACCGCATGGCTGATAAACAGTTTGATAATAGATTTATTTATAAGATCCAAGAAGACGCCTCCAGATGAACTGATATTAGATTTTGATGCCACAGACGATCCTGTTCACGGACAGCAGGAAGGCCGTTTCTTTCATGGCTATTATGATCATTATTGTTTTTTGCCTTTGTATGTATTTTGCGGAAGCCAATTATTGGTTTCCTATTTACGGCCAAGCAGAATTGATCCTGCCAAACACGCATGGGCTATTTTATCGCTATTGGTGAAACGCTTTCGAGCAAAGTGGCCCAACGTAAAGATTATATTTAGGGGAGACAGCGGCTTCTGCCGGTGGAAAATGTTCAGGTGGTGTGATGCTCATAATGTAGGCTATATCGTAGGTTTAGCCAAGAATACGCGTATAAATAACATTGCTGATTCGTATATTAAGAAAGCAGAGAAAGAATTTAATAGAACAGGAACAAAGCAAAGATTATTTGCCAGTGTAAAATACGGAGCTTTAACATGGGATAAAGAACGTCGGGTTATTGTTAAGGCCGAGCATAGCAATATGGGCAGCAATCCCCGATATGTGGTAACAAATCTCAAAGAAGATCCTCAGCATTTATATGATGAAATTTACTGTGCGCGCGGCGATATGGAAAACCGTATCAAGGAACAGCAGATGGACATGTTCAGCGACAGAACCAGTTGCCATAAATGGTGGCCGAATCAATTAAGATTATTGTTTTCCTCTCTGACTTACATATTAGTGGAAACCATACGGCGTGTCGGACTTAAGGCAACTGACCTGGCAAAAGCTCAATGTAGAACTATTCGTTTAAAACTGTTTAAGATAGGAGCAGCGGTTATCCGCAACACCCGTAAAATTTACTTCCATTGCTCCTCGGCGTATCCATATCAAAACCTGTTTAACCTTATCGCCAAACGCCTGGCTATAGAATAAATTAAAAGTGTGCTGTCCCCGGCACCGGAAAAATAATGGCGGCATGGCGAAGCTCTGCCGCCATAGAACAAATATCCCGTAGATCCTGTTAATCCTGTCTAAAAAATCTTGTCTGCGTCCATCTGCGTTTATCGGCGGTTTCAATCCCTTGCTCGTGCAATGTTCAGGCTAATCACACAAATGGCGACAGCTTACGCAACCTCTCAACAATAGCCGGCATTTGCGCTATGACATAATCAACTTCGTCTTCTGTATTATATCTGCTTAAGCTGAACCGTATCGAGCCATGCGCGGAAGTAAATGGAACACCCATGGCGCGTATAACATGAGAAGGCTCCAGCGAACCGGAAGTGCAGGCAGAACCGGAAGACGCCGCAATCCCCAGATCACTGATATGATAAAGCACGGCTTCGCCTTCAATATATTGAAAGCTGATATTAGTCGTATTCGGCAGACGGTGTTCCCTGTCACCGTTTATGGTCGTGTCCGGGCAGCTGGTAAGAAGGCCCTCTTCCAGTCTATCACGCAATGCCGCAACACGCGTCATTTCTTCTTTAATGGCATTTCCCGCAAGCTCGCAAGCTTTACCAAGCCCCGCAATATACGGCACATTTTCCGTGCCGCCGCGACGGCCGTTTTCCTGATGCCCGCCTATAAGAAAAGTTTTTAATTTGGTCCCTCTACGCACATAAAGGGCCCCTATCCCTTTTGGCGCATGCAGTTTATGTCCAGACAACGAAAGCATGTCCACGGGCACCTTCTGTACGTTAATCGGCACTTTACCCATAGCTTGAACCGCATCGGTATGCATAACGCCGCCATGTTCTTTTACTATTTCCGCTATTTTTTCTATCGGGAAAACAACGCCTGTTTCATTGTTAGCCCACATTACGCTTACTATGGCGGGTCCATCCGCCAGCGCCTTCTTTAAATCATCCATGTTCAACGCGCCATTGAGATCCACACCCAACTCCACAACATCACACCCCTGTTCCTTCAGATGCCTACAGGGACCGAGCACAGCAGGATGCTCCACCCTGGTTGTAATAATCTTTGCACCTTTGCCGGCCGTTTCAACAGCTCCGCTAACAGCCATGTTATCGCTTTCAGTGCCGCAGCTTGTAAAAACTATTTCCGATGGATCAGCGCCAATCAGAGCTGCAACCTGCTCCCTGGCTATCGAGATATATTTCGCCACCTGCCCGCCAAAATGGTGCATGCTGGACGGATTACCCCATAAATCCTTGAAAAAGGGAAGCATTGCCTCGACAACTTCGGGCGCTACCTGTGTGGTCGCATTACTATCAAAATAAATATTCTTCATCCTGTTAATCCTGTCCTCGGACCCGTTGGTCCTATGGACCTAAGGGTTGATCCCGTCTAAAAAATTTCTTCTACGCTTTTTCTTCTTCAACTATCAGATTCTCGGATACAAATTCTTTTAACTTGGCTTCAACCACATCTTTCATTGTGAATTCCGCCACCTGGCACTTGGCACACATGCCGCGGAAAGAAATTATTACTCTATTATCCAGAACATCAACTAATTCTATATCACCGCCATCTTTCTGGAGCAGAGGTCGTATTTCGCGATCAATGGTTTCTTCAATAAGACGAATCTTCTGCAGAACAGTCATTTTTCTGGGTTCGATTTCAGGAGCGGCGGCTTTTTTCGTTTCTGCCTGTATTCTTTCTATTATTTTTTCTATGTCCGGCTGACAGTTACCACACCCGCCTCCGGCCTTGCAGTAGTTAGTTACCTGTTCCACGGCAGTAAGATTATTATCGCGCACAACACGTTCTATTTCCTCTTCCGTAACGCCGAAACATGTGCAGATAACCTTTCCTTCAAGAATTTTTTTGCTGGTTTTACCGGTACGGTAATTTTCTATAGCTACTTCGAGCGCTTCACGGCCCAGTACCGAACAGTGCATCTTCTGTTCCGGTAATCCACCCAGATATTCCGCAATGTCCTGGTTGGTTACTTTTTCCGCTTCTTCAAGAGTCATGCCCTTTATCATCTCCGTCAGAGCAGAAGATGAGGCTATTGCGCTGGCACATCCAAAAGTCTGGAACCGGGTATCAGCAATCTTTTCTTTTTTCTTATCCAGCTTGAAAGTCAGTTTAAGCGCGTCACCACAGGCCATGGACCCTACCTCACCCATTCCGTCGGCATTTTCTATAAGGCCGACATTGCGCGGATTCCGGAAATGATCCATAACCTTATCGCTGTAATCCCACATAACAGGGCTCCTTTTTAGACACAAAAAGATATAATACCATGTTGTGCCAAGTAATATCCAGTATGAAAAGACCTCTGAATCCTGACATCCATAAACATTCTCTCCCCGCCCCATCCCTGTGTCGCCGTTTCCCCGTTTCCCCGTTTACCCGTGTCATTATTCTACTGGCTTTATTCTGCGGGATATTGTTGAATCTGGGCCTATGAAAATAACACGGGAAGAAATACTGGAATATCATCTTGGCGGCAAAATCGGTATGCGTCTTACAAAAAATATCTCAGATCTTAAAGCCCTGTGCCTGGCATACACACCCGGTGTCGCGGTTCCCGTTAAAGAAATCCACAAGAATCCGGAAACTATCCACAAATACACGGCAAAAGACAATCTGGTTGCAGTTGTAACTGACGGAACAGCCATTCTTGGTCTGGGCGATCTCGGCGCGGAAGCCAGTATTCCGGTTATGGAAGGCAAAGCTGTTTTGTTCAAAGCGTTCGGCGATGTCGACGGCTGGCCCGTGCCGCTTAACAACTGCAGGATCGACGGTGGAAATGAAGGCCGCACGGATCCTGCCCGCGTAATTGATGCGGTTTGCGCAATAGCGCCAATGTATGGAGGAATCAATCTCGAGGATATTGCGGCCCCGGCCTGTTTCGAGATAGAAGACCGTCTTGACGAGATCCTGGATATTCCCGTGTTTCACGACGATCAATGGGGAACAGCCGTGATTACGCTTGCCGGCGTTATGAATTACTGCATTCTCAGCGAAAGAGATATGTCGGAACTGAAAATTGTTATTAATGGTGCCGGCGCCGCGGGAATACGCATAGCAGAGATGCTCAAAGCTGCCGGCACGCAATCAATTATTCTCTGTGATTCAAAAGGTGTAGTTAAATCCGGGCGTTCGGATTTAACGCCCAAAAAACGCGAGCACGCGGTGGACACATCAGCTGAAACGGTTGGGGAGGCAATGCGTGATGCGCATGTTTTTATCGGTGTTTCAGTAGCGAACTGTATAAAGCCTGAAGAAGTTTGTTCCATGGCGAAGTATCCGGCTATTTTCGCGATGTCTAATCCGGACCCCGAAATACGGCCGGAAACAATCTTCTCGGTAATGAAAAACAAACCATACGTGATTGCCACGGGCAGATCCGACTATCCAAACCAGGTAAATAATGTGCTTGGCTTCCCGTTTCTGTTCAGGGGCGCACTGGACGTCAAATCACGTTCAATAAACATGGAAATGAAGATAGCAGCCGCCCGGGCGCTCGCCGGGGTTGCGCGTGAGCCTGTAGTTGAATATGTAAGAGATTTATTCAAGGAAGAAGCGAATATTGCGTTTGGCGATAAATACGTGATTCCGAAGCCGTTTGATCGGCGTCTTTTTGTTGATGTATCTTACGCAGTTGCTGAGGCCGCGGTAAAATCGGACGCAGCCTCTAAAGATATTGATCTGGCCAAATACCGACGGGAACTTGAAAAAAGGAACGTGGTGCGCGAAAAATGAAAGTTTACCAGTACTGTTTCAATTCGAAGCGAACGCGAGGTAAATCATTCAATAGCATTGTGCGAAACCAGACAGCTTCTATAGCAGTTCTTCTGGTGATTGTCTTTTCGAATACAGCTATTGGTTCTCTGTATAAAAGCGTAACAATCAGAGAAGTTCCTCATGTAAAACAAAAACCTGATTTTTGCGGTGAAGCATGTGTTGAAATGTATACCAGGAAGCTTGGGGCGCAGTTGACCCAAGACGATATTTTCAACTTGTCCGGAGTAGATCCAATCGATGGTCGTGGATGTCGAACACCTGAATTAGCCAAGACATTAAAATCCATAGGGTTTGACGTTGGAGACATCTGGTATAAAGTTTCGGCAAAGTCAGCCGGGGCAATCAAGGACCAGTGGGAAAGCCTGCACGCAGACTTGCTCAAAGGAACACCTTCTATCGTATGTATGCGCACAGGCACAACTCAGGATGCGACAGAACACTTCAGGCTTGTGCTTGGATATGATGCCGAAAAGGACGAAGTGATATTTCATGAGCCTGCTGAAAAAGATGCGGCATACAGGCGAATGAAGTTGGAATATTTCCTTAAGTGTTGGCCTCTTAAATATTCATCCGAGAAATGGACGATAATAAAAATCTCTCTTAAAGCTGAAAAGGTCCGGGGCTCTGTCAAAGCACAGAATATTGATAACGCGCGGTATGCTCAGCACATGATGGAGCTTAAGAAAAAGATTCCGCCAAAAGGCTTTGCTATTATCATACAAAAGCCATTTGTTGTTATCGGTAATGATTCGCCGGAACGGGTCAAGTTTTTTGCGGAGCAAACGGTAAAGTGGTCTACGGAGAAACTGAAAGCTCTTTATTTTGAAAAGGACCCTGAAGACATTATTGATATCTGGCTTTTTAAAGATAATGACAGTTACAGGAAGTATACTTGGGAAATCTTTAATGATAAACCTGGCACTCCTTTTGGTTACAGCTCACCGGAGAACAAAGCGTTAATTATGAATATTGGAACCGGCGGCGGAACATTGGTTCATGAAATAGTTCATCCTTTTATCGCAGCTAATTTTCCTGATTGCCCTGCTTGGTTTAATGAAGGATTAGGGTCTCTTTACGAACAGTCTTCTGAAAGGAGCGGTAAGATTGTCGGGTTAACCAACTGGCGTTTAAAAGGCCTGCAGGATGCAATAAAGAAAAAGAAGGTACCTTCTTTCGAAGCGCTTATGTCGACCACTGAATATGAATTTTACAATGAAGACAAGGGCACTAATTATGCGCAGGCCAGGTATTTGTGCTACTACCTTCAGGAAAAAAAGCTTTTGGTGAGATTCTATCGTGAGTTCCGGGCTGATCGCGAAAAAGATCCAACTGGTTATGAAACTCTGAAAAAAGTGCTGGGTGAGAAAGATATGAATGCCTTCAAAAAGAAGTGGGAGCAATATGTTCTTTCACTGCGGTTCAGGTAGTATTTAAAGCAGGCAGCAAGAACTGGAGGCGCGAACTGGAATTGTTTTAAGCCGTAGCGAACGCGAGGCAACCGGTGTAGCCCTCAGATCCGCTGGATCTTACGAATTCTTAGAACAGGTTTTGGCCTCGGCTCCTTAGGAGCCTATGGCTCCGAGGACAGACCCGTGCTTTTCACAAGTAATTGAAGTTCTTTGCTGCCTGTTGGTGTTTTCCAGTAATGTTCTCGGCGAAAAGCTTCTGAACGCGTCTTAAATTTCTCGTAATAAATAAGCTTCCATGGGGTATACGGTTTGGTGCTTTTGATTTTACCGGAATTATGTCTATTCAGGCGCACATCCAAGTCTTCACAGGAACCTTTATATAACCTGCCATTTTTCTTGGATTGAAGAACATATGCATAATACATAAGAACTGGAGGCGCGAACCGGAATTGAACCGGTGTAGCAGGTTTTGCAGACCCGTGCCTAACCACTCGGCCATCGCGCCATCAATATTCAATTGTTAAAATCGCAACTTTTTCTTGTCGCTATTTCCTCGGCTCATAATGAACCAGTATAGTCCTCAGATCCTCTGGATCTTACGGATTCTCAGAACAGGTTTTGGCCTCGGCTCCGTAGGAGCCTATGGCTCCGAGGACAGACCCGTGCCTAACCACTCGGCCATCGCGCCATAAACATTCAATTGTTAAAATCGCAATTCTTCTTGCCGCTGTTTCCGCGACTCTTAATAAATCGGCACAGCAGGTTTTGGCCTCGGCTCCATAGGAGCCTATGGCTCCGAGGACAGACCCGCATGTGAGGCCGTAGCCTCCAGCGAAGACCCGTGCCTAACCACCACGCCCTCCAAAGCTTTAGCGAAGAAGGGTCGGCCATCGCGCCATTTTAGAAGAAAAGAAAACTAACCCTGCTTTTTAGCAGGGGGTTTTTGCTTTGGTTTCGCGGTTTTTTTTGCTTTGGCACGCTCTTTCAAACGTTTCTGCCGCCGCTTACGCCGCGTTCTTTTTATTTTTTTTCTGTGTTGTTGTCCCATATCGCGCGTTATCTAACAACAGAACATTCCCTGTGTCAAAGATGAATTTGCTTTGTAACTCAAATTCGTGAAGCATATTTCGTTAAACATAAAGCGCTAAATCATCTAAAGCCGAGTATTTCAACCGTCTCTCCATGCAGTATAAGGCTTTACAGGGCCGATTGCGCTGTAAGCGCATCGGATGGAGTGCTGGAGCCTTGGAGTAATGAAAAGATTGGATAAATAAGGTCTTCAGGCTGACATGCTGCAGCTATTGAGCGAATTCTGATGTTATAGGGCTCAATGCCGATGGATGTGATATAGCAATTAAGTTTCATCGAACTCATCATCATCTGCGAAAAGCGTGCTCCAGTCACAGGCATCATCGTTGCCGAAATGGACGGTAACGGCGTCTCCTTTATTAAGAGTTGTTTCTGCCCACCATATTACCGGTATAAACATAGGGATCTTTGTCCTGCCGGTATTTTTGACACTGCCTTCACAGCAAATAATATAATTGCCCGGCTGTACTTTCCCGAAAAAGAAAATTCCATCGGAATTGGGAAGAGTATCGGCGATAGAGTGTTTCTTGAAAAACTTGTTCAGTTCCTGTCTGGAGCGGGCATCATATTTTCTCCTGTCAAACTCCCTTACCTTATCACTTTTTTCAACAATAGATGAACTTCCCGCAAACACACCTCTGCAATTTCTCATTGTAGCATGCACTACATAAGGCTGTTTCTCCATATCATATCTTGCGGCAAACCCAAGGAAAAGAGTTTTCATCCCGGCAAGTTCCTTCTGCGCTTTGTCTGTGAGTCTGACAAGGTGTACAGGGCTGCGTTTTGCGACCAGGTCGGGATGCGTTACGTTGCCTTTTATAAGGGCAAATTGTTTAACAAGGACAAATGAAGATTTGCCGATCAATACTTTCGCGCCATCTTCGAAATTAAATGGTCCGTACACTTCCTTTGTCTTTTCGGACTCCAAGCTGAATGATTCATCAAAATTTATTATAATCCTGTAAACATTATCCGCCTGTCCGACTTTTGCTTTTTCCCGGTAGACAAATGGTCCATGCAATTTTTTGTCATTGTGTTTGAGATAGAATACCGGATCTTCCGACACAACTTCCGCAAAAACACATTGGCATAAAAAGACCTGAACACAAAGAAAAATGACCGCTTTCACGCCTGATGCATAACAGATTTTCCATGAAAAAGCGACTGTTTTCATTTTTTCATCTCCCTGGCAACAACCATCCGCCGCAAAACAATATGCGGGCCAATACTGCAAGGGCTCAGGGAAGGCTTAGAAGGACCCCTGGAGGTCTTAAGGGTCATGCCCAGAGGGGGAAACCCGCAATCATTACGAGTCAAGACACCGGCCCTTATATGGCATGTTACACTCGCATCCATAAACTAGGGCGCAAAAAGAGACATTGGGAATGCGGGATTTATCACTAACTGCTGGCTGCCGGACTAGGATTTGAACCTAGACAAGCAGATCCAGAATCTGCTGTGCTACCATTACACCATCCGGCAGGAAAAATAATGAATCTTTGCGGGTATGCTAGTCGGCGCTGAAAAAGCCAAGTTTTCGTCAGATGCGAGGCGCAGCGATGACGGACATAGTAACTATTTCATCATCGCTGTAACGAAGCAAATGGCGAAAAATCGGCTATATTTAACGCATTATAAAATCTCTTTTAATCGCTCCTTTTATTCTTCTTTTTGCTTTGAATACAGTTTTTATTGCAAAAAAACAAATCAATTAGCGTTATAACCCTGCAATTATTATTCCGTGTTTTTTACTGTAACTCTTTATCAATTAATGCGTTAAATAGTTTTTCAGCGTCGACTATGCTAAACACTGGCTGCCTTATTTGACCCTCATCGGCATCAAGACATATAAAAATGGTATATCGCATTTAATAACGCCGGGGCTCAAATCATCTGTAAGCTCTACGAATATTTCGTCACTGGTCAGATTACGTAGTGGGTCCATCATGTATTCGGCATTAAACGCAACAGTTATTTCCTTGCCGCTGTACTTTATAGGAATTACTTCCCGTGCTTCTCCGACATCAGGAACTATGGCCGACATTACGACCTTATTTTTTGCAAATGTCAGCCTTGTAGCATTTGTTTTATTAAATGTTACCATAGACACTCTTTTCAGTGCTGCCAGCAGACTTTCCCTTTCAATTGCAACACGCTCTTCACATGCAGCTGGTATTACCTGTTTAAAATTCGGATATGTCCCATCTATCAGCTTCGAGGCGATTAAAGTTTCTCCAAATTCAAAAGTTGCCTGTTTATCACTTACATATATTTTTAATTCTCCGTCATCTGCCAGCGTATGCAATAATTCCGTAACTGTTTTGGTTGGCAAAATTACATTTGTTTCCGCTTCTTTGGGAAATTCAATTTCATGTTCAACAAGAGCAAGCCTTCTGCCGTCAGTTGCTACTACTATTAATTTATTTCCTTTAAAACTTAGTAAAACCCCATTAAGCACATATCGTGTCTCATCGGCAGATGCCGCATAAGCTGTTTTCCTCATCATTTCTTTAAAAGCGCCTTGATCAAGATGATATGAATATTTACCTTCCACCTTAGGAATTGGAGGAAATTCTTCATCTGATAATCCTATGATTTTAAAAAACGATGAACCGCATTTGATCGTTGCAACATTTTTATCATCGATTTCTATATCAATTGCCTTGTCAGGAAGTTCTCTGATAATGCTGAATAATCGTTTTGCCGGTAGTGTACTTGAGCCCTCTTTCTTGATTTCCGCCTTCACATTACATCGAACACTGACGTCGAGATCTGTGGTTGTAAGCGACAGTGTTTTCTTCTTTCCAGTGAAAAGAACATTAGAAAGGACCGGAAGCGTTGTTCTGTTTCCAACAACGCTTTGAACCCTCTGCAACCCTTCAAGCATGTCTTCCTTCTGAATACTGATTTTCATTAAATCCTCCAAATTAGATTTCTGAATTTAAATAATTAACAAGTGATTATTATATTTATATATTTATATATTAAATCTTAATACTATTATAGGTGTTAATAAGCACAATAAAACACGTATCTTACTATAAATAACTGCAAAAGGACATCTAAAACTTGATCATAACTCTGTAATATAAACTTGATAAATAGTTGATAATACCGGTTTTAAATCCTACAAGCCACATGTTGACGTTAATCAACATCCTTATTAACAGGACTATTAACAGTAATGTTCCGCCCCAATTTCTGGGAGATTCTTAAAACATCCTGCCGCAAATTATCTTCGATCGCAAGTTTACCGTCAATAGACCTATACGCGTATAAAATAGTGGCGTGGGTTTTCCCAAAAGCTCTTGCGATATCCGGTAGTGAGGAACGAGTCATTCTCCGGCACAAATACATAGCTACCTGCCTGGGAACAGCAATCATACGGGGACGGCGCTTGCTTGTCATATCGGCAAGACGTATATCATAGTATTCCGCTACAGTTTTCTGTATTTTTTCAAAAGACAACTCTTCATGTTTTTCCTGTTCCATCATATCTCGCAATAGATATTCAAGTGTTTCCAGAGAAAGCTCCTTGCCGGTAAGTGAAGCGTATGAAATTGTTCGGATCAACGCGCCTTCCAGCCGACGGATATTGGATTTAATTTTTTGCGCCATGAAAAAGATCAATTCATCCGGAAGTGTCATTTTCATTAATTTTTGTTTGTGTCGCAAAATGGCAATTCTTGTTTCAAGATCCGGATGCTCGAGCTCAGTAACAAGACCCCACTCAAATCGCGAGACAAGACGTTGTTCAAGACTTGTAATTTCACTTGCGGGACGATCACTGGTCATAATGATCTGCTTATGCGCGTCGAAAAGAGTGTTAAAGGTATGGAAAAATTCTTCTTGAAGACGTTCTTTACCGGCAAGAAAATGTATGTCATCAATTAATAACAAATCGGTATTTCTATATTTTTTTCTGAACTGAACAATACTTCTATTTTGAAGAGCGTCTATATATTCATTGGTGAAAGCTTCTGATGAAAGATAGCATACATTAGCTCTTGAGGTAGCAAGCACATGATGGCCAATTGCCTGCATTAAATGGGTTTTTCCAAGGCCAACCCCGCCATAAATGAATAGTGGATTATAGGCCCTGGCAGGGGCCTGGGCAACCGCCAGAGAGGCCGCATGAGCAAAGGAATTTGAAGGCCCCAGAACAAATTCATCAAACGTAAATTTAGGATTCAGACTGGGCTGAGGCAGGGTCCGTCGCCCAAAACGTTCTCGAATAGTTTTTTTCTTCTTAGGCGGATCTTTAACAATTTCATCTTTATGCGATTTGATGGTAAACACAATTTCCGGCTGAGATCCATTTATAGATGATATGGCGTCCTGAATTAACGGTAGATAATTTTCTTCAAGCCAGGACTGATAAAAGTCATTGTCAACCGCGAGAGTAAGTTTATTGTTTTCAATTGCGACAGGCTCGATAACAGCAATCCAGCGTGAAAATACATCGGGACGAAGAATCTCCTGCAAGTGCCGACATGCCTTGCCCCATAAATCACTAACACTGTTTTTGCCCACTTGATTGTCTCCCCTGCAACAGGAATTTGGAAATATCGCGATAGCGAACTCAAGAACAATTTTTAATCATGATCTCGCACATGGCACAGTCCACCATATTCAGGTTTTTGATGACAAGAAAAAAAGAAGGAAATGTGTTTACAAATTATTAACAAGTTATTAACTGATGTAGGTGGCAACAGATGATATATTGGGTAGCGGTAAAATGTATGGGTAAAGGAAGGCATGATTTCAATGCAATCGACATTATAAACAGGTTCAAGGTTGAATAATGAGCAAATCGAAAAAACTTCATAAAAACATCTTATTATTAGGCACAGCCGATGATTGTCCTGATATAGAATACGCGACAGGATTCAGATCATTAGATCCGGTAATTTTTCTGCAAAAAGGTAAAAAAGGCTACCTTGTTGTGCCGGAATTCGAACAAGGACGCGCACTCAAAGCAAATACCCATAGACGAATTTCTTCCAGGTCAGGACATACAATAGAAGTGCTTACTCCGTTATCATTAGGGATGGGGCGGAAAAGACATAAAAGCTTGAGCTTCAACATGTTAAGGCTTTTGGAAAAGACAGGAACAAAATCTATAAAAATACCCTTTTCTTTCCCATATGGTATCGCCGGAAGTCTTATACGAGCGGGAATTCGGGTGTCTGTTTTGGAAAATGAAGTTTTTCCGGAACGGGCGGTTAAAACCATGGAAGAAATAAAAATGATCAAAGAATCCCAGCAAGCGGCAGTTATTGCGATGAGGGCAGCAACAGCAATGATAGCCGACGCAACAGCGGACAGCGCGGGTTTTCTTAAAATACAAGGCAAGCGCCTTACTTCTGAGGCTGTTAAACAGGTGATTTCTCGGATTTTAGTTGAGCACAACTGTTTTTGCCGGGAGATTATTGTTGCCGGGGGATTGCAGGCGGCCGACCCGCATGTGTGCGGGAAGGGCCCGCTTCGTCTCGGCGAGGCCATTGTTATCGATATCTTCCCACAACATATGGAGCATGGCTATTGGGGTGATCTGACCAGAACGGTTATCAAGGGGAAGCCATCTCGAAATTTGAGGAAAATGTATCAGGCAGTAAAATCAGCCCAGAGCATAGCCCTTAATCATGTCAAGGCAGGTGTGAAATGTTCAACTGTACACCAATGCGCGGTGAAGGAATTTGAACGTCGTGATTTTCAATCTGAGGTGATCAATGGCAGAAGAGAGGGATTTGTGCACAGTACAGGTCATGGTGTAGGGCTGGCTATCCATGAATCACCTTCGCTTGTTGCACAGGAAGATCGTCTGAGGAGCGGAAATGTGATAACGGTGGAGCCGGGATTATATTATTCGAATATTGGAGGAATCCGGATTGAAGATACTGTAGTTGTTACCCCTAAAGGCTGGCGTTATCTGGTGCCGTGCGAGAAGAAATTCGAACTTTGATTCCCTTGATTTTTACCTTTATAGCTGATTTAAAGCAAAATTATTGCAATAAACAGCAAAGTATTTGCGTTGTATGACCAAAGACAAAGGTAAAAAATCGTTAGTCTAATAGGAACAGGAGGCAGAAATGAAAAGAATAGCATTAATAACATCAATCTGTACATCAGTCGCAATTTTGAGCATGCCTGTGTTTGGACAGGGACCGGATGGAGAAGGACATAGCGGACGCGGACAGGAAGGAATGCGCAGAGGCCCGCATAAAGGTGGACCTGGCCGGCATATAGGCATGATGATATCAAAGATTATTTCAAATCCCGAATTAGCAGAAAAAATCGGTCTTACAGAAGAACAGATCGAAACTCTCAAAACCGCATCAGTAGAACATCAGAAACAGCTTATTGATTTAAGAGCTGAAATGGAAAAAGCGGCATTATATCAAGCGGAATTGATGAGCGCGGAAGATCTGGATGAAGATGCTATTATGGAAGCAATTGAAAAAACCGGCGAGATCAAAACTAAAATGGCCAAAATACAGGTACAGCAGCTTATCCTGGTTAAGAAGACTCTGACTGACGAACAGAAAGCGAAAATAAAAGAATTAATGCAGAAGCGCATGAAACAGCACATGCAGGACAGGAAACGCGAAGGCGGACCAGGCGAGAAACGAGGAGAGGGCCGGGAATCTTATAGGAACAGAAAGCCGCCGAAAGAAGACGGAGAGGAAATATAGGGAAGGATTCAGAATGAAGAAGTTAGCAGATTATATTCTGAACCATCAACCATGCAGCCATCAACCATACGTTGTCCGAAGTTTTTTCGGACAACGTCTATTTAACCCGTGAAATATCAGCCCCCAGCCGCCGCAGTTTTTTATCGATTTGCTCATAACCCCGGTCGATAGTTTGCGCATTATCTATAACGCTTTGCCCTTTCGCACACAGGGCAGCCAGTATAAGCGCCATTCCGGCCCGGATATCAGGACCTGACATGTGAGTGCCCTGCAAACGTGACGGACCTGCAACTATTACTCGATGCGGGTCGCACTGAACAATTCTGGCACCCATTTCAATCAGCCTGTCTATGAAATACATTCTACTTTCAAATAATTTCTCGAAAAACAACACTGTACCATGCGCCTGTGTGGCCAGCACAATAGCCACACTCATTAGATCCGACGGAAAACCGGGCCAGATCCCGTCTTCGATTTTAGGTATTGCCGACCCGAAATCGTTTTGCACTCGGAATTTCTGCTTAGCCGGCAGATAGAGAGCATGACCTTTTGTTTTCCAGGTTATTCCAAGTTTTTGAAAAGGCCGTGCGATTACATCAAGCTGATCAACAAGCGTATTTTCCGCAACCAGTTCCCCGCCGGTTATTGCCGCTGCGGCGATAAAACTGGCGGTATCAATATAATCGGAAGCGACACGATGTTTAGTTCCGTTTAAACGCTCAACACCCTGAATCCGAAGATAGTTTGTGCCTATTCCCGTAATAGACGCGCCCATTTTATTAAGCATAAGACAGAGATCCTGCACATGCGGTTCACTCGCCGCGTTGAAAATAGTTGTGGCGCCTTTAGCAATACTTGCCGCCATCAGAATATTTTCTGTTGCGGTAACACTTGCTTCATCCAGTAGAATTTTCGAGCCCTTCAGGTTGCGCGCATGGAATTCATAAGAATTTTTACCGTGGACATGAATGCCTAAATTTTTAAGACCATCGAAATGTGTGTCCAATCTGCGCCTGCCTATTACATCACCGCCGGGCGGAAAAATTGTTACGCGGCCATGTCGCGCGGCCATAGGCCCGGCGAATAAAATAGAAGAACGGACTTTCTTGCAGAGATCTTTACGGAGACGTCTCTTGCGGATTCCTTTCGCGCAAAGCGTGACGGTATGTCCTTTAAGATCAACCTGCACACCGAGATCGTCCAGAATATCCAGCATCGTCATCACATCTTCGATTAAAGGAATATTCTGCAGGCAAACGGGTTCGTCCGTCAGGAGACTTGCGGCAAGCATGGGCAGAACAGCGTTTTTGTTGCCCGGAGCCTTGTAGCGACCACTGAGTTTTTTTCCGCCCTGTATGATAAATTTGGACATGCGTCGCTTTGCTCCGCCAGTTATCAGTTATCGGTTAATTGTTATCAGTTTCCCAATAACTAATAATGTATAGCCATTAATGAACGTTATCAGCTATTACTTTCTCAGTAACACTGACAACATTCTCCACTGTAAATCCGAATTTTTCCAGCAGTGTCTTATAAGGCGCCGATGCTCCGAAGTGACTTATGGTTACGGTCGCGCCGTAATCACCAGTGTATTTCTCCCAGCCCATAGAAGCTCCAGCTTCAACGGCTACTTTAACGGGACAGGATTTGGAAATGACACTCTCCCTGTACGAAGCATCCTGCTGTTCAAACAATTCCCACGAAGGCATACTCACTACCCGCACGCATTTGTCTTTAGCAAGGGTTTCCGCAGCCTCCATGATAAGGCTGACTTCCGAACCCGAGGCAATCAATGTTATATCAGGTTCACTATCCGAACTTTGGGAAATAACATAAGCGCCTTTTTCCACATTGTTTGCCGCCGGATATTTTGTTCTGTCAATAACCGGCAGATTTTGACGCGTTAGCACCAGTGCGGTTGGACCGGTTTTGTTTTTCAAAGCCGCTATCCATGCTGCGGCCGTTTCCGTTGGGTCCGCCGGCCGGAGCACTGTAACGTTCGGAATACACCGCAAGCTTGCCAGGTGCTCGATGGGCTGGTGCGTGGGTCCGTCTTCACCCACACAGAAACTGTCATGGGTCAGGATATAGATAACCGGCTGCTTCATAAGCCCGGCCAGCCTGATTGAAGGACGGAAATAATCCGCAAACACAAAGAACGTTGCGCCGAATACCCGGAACCCGCCATGTAAAGCCATTCCATTAAGAATAGCGCCCATACCGTGTTCCCTGATTCCGAAGTGAAGGTTTCGGCCTTTGAACGAATCCGGTCCTACAGACTCGGCATCGTCAATATGACTTTTATTACTGGGCGCCAGGTCCGCGGAACCGCCTATAAGCCATGGAACAGCTTTTGCAAGTGCCTGGAGAGTTTTGCCGGAAGCCGCGCGTGTCGCCATAGGCTTTTCAGGGTCAAAAGAGGGAACAATATCTTCCATATTATCCGGAAGCATATCTTTAAAATGTCTTTCCCAGTGTTTGGCCTTATCTTCATATTTTTCCGCGTATTTTTTGAATTCACGTTCCCATTTAGCGGCTTTTCTCTTCATCTTCTTGAGCTGTGCGTCAAAAAGCGCCCTCACCTGGCCAGGAACGTAAAAATCTTTGTCTTCGGGCAAGCCAAGATTCTTTTTTGTTGCCTTGATTTCATCCGCGCCGAGCGGCTCACCATGTGCTGAGTGTGAATCACATTTGTTCGGACTCCCCTGCGCGATATGAGAGTGAGATATAATCATTGTCGGTCGGTTCTTTTCGCGCTGAGCTTTTTTAATGGCCTTGTCTATCTCTTCGTAATTATGCGCGTCAATTTCTATCACGTTCCAGTTATAGCCCTGGAATCTTTTTTTGACATTGTCACGACAGGATAAATCGGCAGAACCTTCAATTGTTATTTTGTTGTCATCGTAAAACACTATTAATTTATTCAAACCAAGATGACCGGCAAGCGAAAATGCTTCATGACTTATGCCTTCCATTAAATCACCGTCTCCGGCAATCGCGTAAGTGTAATGATCAACAGGAGCAAAATCGTCCGTATTGAAACGTTCTGTGAGCATACGTTCCGCGAGTGCCATACCCACGGCATTACCGCAACCCTGGCCGAGCGGGCCGGTTGTGGTTTCAACGCCGGGTGTGTCACTGTGTTCGGGATGGCCGGGTGTTTTGCTTCCCAATTGTCTGAAGGACTGTAGATCGGACAAAGAAACATCATAGCCGGAAAGATGGAGCATGACATAAAGCAGCATGGAGCCATGTCCTGCCGACAAGACTAATCGGTCCCTGTCCTGCCATTGCGGGTCCGCGGGATTATGTTTTAAATGTTTAAGATAAAGTACTGCCGCGATATCAGCCATACCCATTGGCATGCCCGGATGCCCGGAATTTGCCTTCTGCACGCCGTCCATGGACAGGCCTCTGATAGTATTTGCCGATAATGTAAGATCTTCAATAGATATTTTGCTCATATCGTCTCCATATTTCTAATTTATTGTTCTTTTCCCCTCAAAACGCACTGTTACATTTTTCATAAAGAAACCGGTTTGTCCAGACATTCCGATCGCTCTGCGCCTGTAATCTTGACATGAGGATTAAGCATGGGTAAAGTTCGGGCTTTTCACGGTATTAACATATCCAATTAAATAATAAGGAGCAGAATAATGGCAAAGAAAAGAACCAGGAAATATGTATATTCGTTTGGGGCAGGTAAAGGCGACGGCGACGCTAAAATGAAAAATCTGCTTGGCGGCAAGGGAGCAAATCTTGCCGAGATGAGTAAAATAGGTGTGCCGGTACCTTCAGGCTTTACTATAACTACAGAATGCTGCACGGAATTTTTTGCCAGAGGTATGAAATACCCGAAAGAGCTTAAAGCACAGGTAGAAAAAGCGCTGAAAAGAACAGAAAAAGAGATGGGCTTGAAATTCGGCGATTCCAAGAACCCGCTCCTTCTTTCTTCCCGTTCAGGCGCACGTCAGTCAATGCCCGGAATGATGGAGACGGTCCTGAATATAGGACTGTGTTCCAAAACTATTCCCGGCCTGATCAAGAAAACAGGAAATGCACGTTTCGTGTACGACGCATACCGCCGACTTATCACAATGTATTCCGACGTTGTTATGGAAAAAGCAGAAGGTATAGAACTTAAAGAAGGCCATGGCATCAGACATCAGCTTGAAGGAATCATGAATGCGCTCAAAAAGAAAAAGAAATACAAGAGCGATACGGATCTAACAGCGGCCGATCTTAAAAATCTTTGCAATGAATATAAAAAACGCGTCAAAAAAGTGCTGGGTAAAACTTTTCCTGATAATGCCATGGACCAGTTGTGGGGCGGTGTTGATGCGGTGTTCAAAAGCTGGAACGGCAAGCGCGCAGTTGCTTATCGTAACATTGAAGGTATTCCTCATGAATGGGGTACAGCTACAAACGTTCAAGCCATGGTCTTCGGAAACATGGGACAGAATTCCGCTACGGGAGTTGCATTTACAAGAAACCCCGCTACCGGTGAAAATAAGTTTTACGGAGAATGGCTCATTGACGCGCAGGGCGAAGATGTGGTTGCCGGAATACGCACGCCGTCTCCAATAAACGAAGCCACCAAGAATGATCAAAACAAACATCTGGTATCCCTTGAAAAGGGCATGCCGAAACTTTACAAACAACTTGATACCATCCAGAAGAAGCTGGAACGTCATTACCATGACATGCAGGACCTGGAATTCACAATCCAGGAAGGGAAACTTTATCTTCTGCAAACGCGTGTTGGGAAACGGACAGGCACGGCTGCGTTAAATATGGCCATGGATATGCTGAAGGAGAAGCGGATCAATGAAAAAACCGCGGTTATGCGTGTAAAGCCGGCACAACTTGATGAAATGCTTCATCCTATTATTAATCCAATGGCTGAAAAGAAAGCAACGTCTATTGCCAAGGGTCTACCTGCAGGGCCTGGTGCTGCATGTGGACATCTGGTCTTTACCGCCGACGAAGCAGTCAAATGGGCAAAAGCTGATAAGCCGGTTATTCTGATTCGCGAAGAAACCAATCCGGAAGATGTCGAAGGGATGCGAGCGGCGGAAGGTATTCTTACCGCACGGGGCGGAATGACAAGTCATGCAGCTCTTGTAGCGCGCGGCTGGGGCAAATGCTGTATCGTTGGCGCTAGCGATATTAATGTGAACGCGAAAATGAAAACAATGGTTGCCCGCGGAAAGAGTTATAAGCAGGGTGATATTGTTACAATGAACGGCACCAAGGGTATAGTATATGCCGGTAAAATAGATCTTATGGATGCCACCGAAAATCCACGGTTCAAGAAATATATGAAGATTGTGGATAAGTATCGGACTATGGGTGTGCGTGCTAACGCTGATACTCCTGAAGATGCGGCGATAGCCCGCAGTTTTGGAGCTGAAGGAATCGGCCTCTTCCGTACAGAACATATGTTTTATGGAAAGGGCAGCGAAGAACCTCTGTTCCTCCTGAGGAAAATGATCCTCAGTAAAACCGTTGGTGAACGGCGTAAGGCGCTTAACCAACTCTTCAAGTACGTTAAGCGTGATATGAAAGCCACGCTTGAGGCAATGAAGGGTTATCCTGTAACGATTCGTTTGCTTGATCCGCCTCTACACGAGTTTGTACCTCAAAGTCTTGCAAACCAGAAAGAGTTGGCAAAAGCTCTCAAGATGAGCGTTAAAGATATTCAAGCACGCGGCAAAGAACTGCACGAAAATAATCCTATGATGGGACATCGCGGAGTCAGACTCGGTGTGACATATCCTGAAGTAACAGAAATGCAGGTTAGAGCGGTTTTTGAGGCAGCGGCTGAACTGATTAAGGCAAAGAAAAAATGCGTGCCGGAAATCATGATTCCGGTTACATGCGATGTCAATGAACTTAAAAACCAGAAAGCAATATGCGAAAAGGTTTATGCCGAGGTATGCGCGAAGAGAAAGATGAAGCAGATTCCGCATATGATCGGAACAATGATAGAAATTCCGCGTGCGTGTCTGCTCGCCGACGAGATGGCGAAAGAAGCTGAATTTTTCTCATTTGGAACCAACGACCTTACGCAGATGAGCTTTGGGTTCAGCCGTGATGATATCGGCGGATTCCTTGGCGAATATCTGGATGAGAAGATTCTTGCAGCCGATCCGTTCCAGACAATAGATCAGGATGGAGTTGGCCAGCTTATTCAAATGGCTGTAAAGAAAGGACGCGGGACAAAGAAAAAACTGAAAGTCGGTATTTGCGGCGAACAGGGCGGCGATCCGGCATCAGTGGAGTTTTGTTACAAAGCAGGACTCAACTACGTGAGCTGCAGTTCTTACCGCGTTCCTATAGCAAGACTTGCTGCCGCACAGGCCGCATTGAGCAAATAGAAGGTATTAAAAAGAAAAAATGGACAGGCCCGGCAATTGCCGGGCCTGTTTTTTGATTGTTTTCCCTTTGCTTCCTTCGATGCCTTCTGTTAAATAGTTTTTTAGAGTTACCTAATAAAAGGTTGGAGAAAAAATGAAAATAGAAATACTCAAAGCAGCGATTCGCGATGTACCGGATTTTCCGAAACCGGGCATTATATTCAAAGATATAACCCCGATATTGAGTGATGCTAAAATGTTTCGGGCGGTTATTGATCTTTTTGTGGAACGGCATCTGGGTATGGGAATAAAAAAGATCGCAGCAATAGATGCGCGCGGGTTTTTGTTCGGCGGTGCCATTGCGGACCGGCTCGGCATAGGCTTGGTACCAATCCGCAAAAAAGGGAAACTTCCCTACAAAACTTTTGAGGAAAGTTATGAGCTCGAATATGGTTCCGCAACAGTGGCTGTTCATCAGGATGCTTTTGAAAAAGACGAAAAGGTCCTTCTTATAGATGATCTTCTGGCCACGGGCGGCACTGCTGCCGCTTCCGCTAAACTGATTGAACAAGCGGGCGGCAAAGTCGCTGAAATAGATTTTCTTGTGGAGCTTGCATTTCTAAAAGGCCGTGAAAAGTTGAGCGGTTATGAAATTTTCTCAGCTATGGAGTTTTAAGGATTCTCTTTATCGGATTGCTTCTTCAAATTCCGCCGTACAATTTTCTTATACATCCATTCCCGCATTCTAGGACAAAACTCCTTGGGCGGATCGACATGACCAAGCCCTTTAAGCACATAAAACTCAGCATCCACCCCCGCTTTTTTTGCCTGGTTAAAAATGCTGAAAAGAGCGTCATAACGGATCTCTTTACTTCCGGTATAGACCAGCATGGGGCGCCCTTTTATAGTATCCAGTCCGCCCATTGGCCAGCCCGCGCCCCCGGGCATGAATCCATAAAAATATTTTTGGAACTCACCGTTTGAGTTGCCTAACAGCCACATTATTGTTTTGCCCCCGTTTGAAAAACCGCCGGCTATATGATTATCGGGATCGATATTGGGAACAACTGTTTTCAGCTTATCCAGCATGGTTTTATAATGACTCCAGGGGCTTTTCCAGTGACCTTTAAAAGTGTTTCCGTCCCTTAGGCGCTTTTGATAAGGCAATCCCACACAAATAAACCCTTTCCCATCTACAATCCTCTGAGCATGTCCGGGCCAATCTCCGCCCGCGCTGCCTAAAAACCAGACAAATAATGGAAACGGCTTGTCCGGCGTGTAATCCGTAGGAATATAAACTCCCATCCTCATGACAGGATGATCATGCGTTGGCAAACCCAGTTCAGGAAACTCTACATAAAATGTCTTGCCGGGTCTGAGCTTCTGCTTGTTATCTGCCGCAATCACAGACTGTGACAATAAGGATATGCATATAACAGCAACACTGATTATAAGGCTTATTTTAACATGTGTTTTCATAGTTAAGCCACCATATTACAGTTTTATTCTTTTGGCAAATTTTTTGCCATGACACGCCTGTACAAATTCTGATTCTCATGGTGTTATATTTATAAGGAACAATAAAGGGAGGAAGAAACATGTATATACGTAAGATTTTTAAAGGTTTTATGCTGGCGGGGTTAATAAGTACGGTTGGTCACTTACAGGCCGAGAATACAAAACCTTATTTTTCCATTCCGCTGATTGATTTGAACGATCAGGCGAATCGTCAGATAATTGTGGACAAGGAAAAAGGGGTTTATCTGGCGCATCCGACCACGGTTCTGCTTGAAGACGGTAAAACCATGCTGGCGGTTTATCCCAGGGGTACTCATGCAAAAGGCGAATGTGTTCTTAAACGAAGTGAGGACGGAGGTCTGACCTGGGGTGAAAGACTAGGCGCGCCGGGCCGACCTGATGACTGGGTGAAACCTGGAGTGCAGGAAGTCCCGACAATACATAGAGTAGTAGATGCTGAAGGAAAGAAACGCCTGATTATTTTTACCGGACTTTACCCTGTCAGAATATCGGTTTCGGAAGACGACGGTATGACCTGGACACCCTTCAAGCCGGTTGGTGACTGGGGCGGCATTGTTGTCATGTCCACAGTTTTTGAGCTGAACACAGGTAAAGGCCATTACATGGCGCTGTTCCACGATGACGGACGATTCTTTACAAAGGCAGGAAGAAAGGGAAAACAGAAAGACATGGCATTTTACAAGACAACGTCCAGGGATGGCGGTATGACCTGGTCGTTTCCTGAAATTATTTTTAAGCGATCAGATGTGCATCTCTGCGAACCGGGCTCTATCCGTTCGCCTGACGGCAAACAAATTGCCGTATTACTCCGCGAAAACAGCCGTACAAAGAATTCACACATCATGTTTTCCGATGATGAAGGAAAAACATGGAGCACACCGAGAGAAATGCCCAACAGTCTTAACGGTGACCGGCATACAGGCAAATACGGGCCTGAAGGGCGAATATTCATCTCATTTCGTGATCGATCACCAACGGGAAAAAAGAGTCCTACAGCAGGCGATTGGGTTGGCTGGGTCGGCACGTACGATGATTTACTAAAAGGAAATGAAGGACAATATCGTGTACGTGTTAAGAAAAACCATCCCTATAAAAAAGGAAGCAGACTGAGAACAGGTGATTGCGCTTATCCCGGGGTGGAAATCTTGCCCGACGGCACTTTTGTAACAACAACATACGGCACATGGGAAAAAGATAAATCTCATTATATTCTCAGCGTCAGATTCAAGCTTGAAGAACTGGATAAAATGGCGAAGAAGTAAAAAGAGAATCTCTCGCAGGGGCGCAGAGAAAACATGACAATTAATAGAAGAGATTTCTTGAAAACGCTGGGTGTCGGTGCAGTCTCTATGAGTTTGTTGCCGGCTATATCGTTTGCTCAGGAAACGAGTAAACCGAATATTCTTTTCATAGTGTCGGAAGATAACAGTGAGCAGCTTGGCTGTTATGGTGAAAAACGGGTGCATACACCCGCTCTGGATTCTCTTGCCGAAACAGGGGTGCGCTTTACCCGGGCTTATGTTCCTTATTCCGTTTGCAGTCCTTCTCGCGCCGCGTTCCTGACAGGTTTGTATACACGTCAGAATGGTCATATCGGCCTCGCTACCCACAATTTTGCCATGTATAAGGACTTCAAAACCATGCCCGCTTACTTCAAGGATGCAGGCTATTACACCGGCTTTCTCGGTAAAACCCATATCAACCCCGAAAGAGTGGTGGAAGACCATATTGATCATCGCGCGATCGTAAACTCAAATTTCGCTAAAACCATCAGTATTGAGAAGTATGCCGAGGAAGCTAAGACAGTTATGCAGAATGCGGCTAAGGAGAAGAAACCGTTCTTGCTTATTATCAACTATGCGGATGCGCATCGGAAATTTATAGAAGTCTCGAAAAGTGGTTTTCCCACAGTAAAGGTAAAAGGTGAAATCGAGCCTCTGCCATGGATCGGTTCCGACACACCGCTTTTACGCAAGGAGATGAAGAACTATTACAGCTGCATGAACCGTCTGGATGAAGGCGTTGGAATGGTCCTGAAGAATCTGGATGAAATGAAAGTGCGTGAAAATACGCTGATTGTCTATATCAGCGATCACGGGGCCGATTTTCCACGCAGTAAAACCTCGGTCTATGAGCCTGCTATTAAAGTGCCGATGATTGTTAATTATCCAAAGGCTTTTCCCGCGGGTAAAGTTGAGGATCGGCTGGTATCAACAGTAGATATTCTGCCCACCATGTTGACGTCGTCCCGAATTCCTGTGCCAGGCAGTTTGTCCGGGATGCCGCTTCAGAAGCTTAATGAGAAAAGCGTCAAATGGAGAAAATACATTTATAGTTTTACTACAGGTTCTGCGCCGGGGCTTCTTTTTGTTCAATTTGGTATTACAGGCGAACGCTACAAACTGGTGTACAACCCGTCGCGCGACCTTAATTTGTCAGCTGTATCACGATATAAAAACAGTAAGATCCCGGCGAAAGATCAGCTTAAGTCTTATCTTAATCCTCCTGAATTCGAATTATTCGACCTGGAGAAAGATCCGTATGAGTTTAATAACCTGGCCGGTAAATCGGAATATAAGGAAGTTCAGACTCGTCTGCTTAACGAAATGAAGGCTTTTCAGAAAAAGATTAAGGACCCGTTTGCTGATAAAGAGAATGTCAAAAAACTTATCGCCGAACAGAAGAAATACAAAGACCGCTCCGAAGATTACAAGAAGGAAGGTTTCCGTTGGTCGCATTTGGATATGTTTGAGAAATAGATTTCTACGAAGTGAGGTTTCAGTGTTCCCCGGTGATAAACACGGGGCAGGCAGGTTTCAGGAAGAGAAAAAAGATAATTTAGATCCACCTTTGCTAAAGCTATGTCTGGCAAGCAAGACGATCCGGCAGAGCAGGATGGAGAATAGTGGGATTACAATGAAGAAAATAATTTTGATTATTGCAGTGTTGTGTTACGGAGTTCTTGCAGAAGCCATTGATGTGTTTGTTGCTGGGAAGGAAAAGACTGACTGGCGAAAAAAATCAGATGAGCCGCATTACTGCAAGTATAGAGAACAGAATGTGGTGCAGACAAAGTCAGGCCGGATTGTTGTGGTTTGTCAGGGCCGAAACAAGTCATCCTGGTGCGATCGGTCCGGCCAGGATCTGGTCGTGAAGACCAGTGACGATAATGGTAGAACCTGGAGCCCTGTGCGTTTGGTGGTGACACATGGCAATCACAGCATTTGTCCCAATGCAATCGTGTACGACCGTGAAAAGAACTGCATCCACCTGCTTTACAATCTGATCACATGGGATTATAAGAACCCGCCGCACAAAGGTGAATTAAATGATTTTAATTGTGTTCAATATACAATAATCAGCAATGATGAAGGAGAAACTTGGAGCAAGCCTAAAGATGTTTCTGATATGGTAGGCGCTGGCGGCAGTATTGTCGTATTTGGTTCGGGTGAAGGTATTCAGCTTGAGAAGGGTAAACATAAAGGCCGCCTTATTGTTGCAGGAGGCGACTTCCATAAAGGCAAGAAAGTTCTCTGTTTTTACAGTGACGATCACGGTGCAACCTGGAAGCGTGGTAATCCCGTGCCAATAAAAGGTCAAGCCGTACTTGCCAGTGAAACCAAAGTCGCTGAACTGCCTGATGGAACCATTGTGCTGAACAGCCGCACATTTCTTGGCGGCAAAAAAGGACAGCGTCTGCGTTCCCGTTCGTACAGTAAGGACGGCGGTGTTACATGGTTGCCGTTGGAGAATGATCCGGCGATGAAAACCGTAAGCTGTAATGGGAGTCTTATTGCCGTCAAACATCCGAAAGGTAAGGACGGGACAGTATTGCTATGTTCTGTTCCGGTCGGTCCCAATAGAACACACGGAACAATCTATACCAGTTTTGACAATGGGCAAACCTGGCCTGTAAAGAACATGGTTGTCCCTGAGTATTTCGCATATTCAAGTCTCCTTCAGTTTGCTGATGGAAGAATAGCGCTTTTTTATGAAGCAGAAGAATATAAGAAAATAAAAATGGCATTATTCAGCCTTGATGAATTATTGGAAGGCAAACATGAATAGAAGAAATTTCTTAAAAGTCAGCAGTGCGGCTGTTGGTATGTCGGTTTTAAACGGATGAGCATCAATCTTAAACACCGCAAGGTTATGTGGTTTGAGCGTTTTGGCCGATTGCTACTGCTTGAGCGAATGCACTGGAAAAATCATTTACATTTTCCCATCTATCGCTGGATTTGTTTGAAAAACTGATATCGAGAACACATCGTATAGGTTCCGGAAGATCAGGCGAGGTTACTGGCGTAAAATCTTCCATGTCAGGTTTTGAATTCTCATCTTCAAACGGCAACTTTCCTGTTAGAAGCTCATGGACGATGATACCAAGCGAATAAATATCTGTTCGATGATCCAATGGATCCCCACTGATTTCTTCAGGGCTCATATAGTAAGGAGTTCCGCATATTATGTTTGTGTCCCTGTGATCTTCAGCCAGGCATGAGATACCGAAATCAATAATTTTCAGAATGCCGTCGTCAGTCAGCATGATGTTATCTGGTTTTAAGTCGCGGTGATAGACTTTACGGCGATGAGCGTAACCCAGTGCACTGGCACAGGTTTCAATTATTTGTTTACCAGTTTCAAGTGAGAGCGGGCCGTGCTCGCAGACTATTTCTCTCAGTGTTTTTCCTTCGATGTATTCCATTACCAGGTAATACATGCCGTTTGATTCATGTATATCGTGAAGGCGGACAATATGTTTGTGAGATAACTGCATGGCTATACGTGCTTCCTGTAGAAGTATTTTCATGCGCGCATTTTTCTTCACAAAAGATTCGGCCAGTACTTTGATGGCTACCGAAATACCAAGAAGTGTGTCGTTTGCTTTGTATATCGAGCCGCTGCCGCCTTCTTTGAGTAGTGAAAGACCCTTATAACGTTTGTCCATGAGTCGGATTCGACGTTTTTTGATCCTGACGGTATTTTTCTTCTCTGGTTCGGTTACGATTCTGTATTTTGGTTGGCGAACCTTTTTCTGCGGAACTACACCTTTGTTAATTTGGCCCTTGCGTATTACTATTTGACGGCGTTGTTCGGAGGCGTCTGGTTTTTCTTCTTGTTCGGGTTTTTGTTCGGGTTCTTTCTGGATGGCTTGCGTCTGAACATTTTTTTCATAGATTTCAATGGCTTCTTTTACAACTTCGACCAGATATTGGGGGTTCCATGGTTTTTCAATGCATTTCAAAATGTTTCCATCATTTACTGCCTTGATCAGCCCTTCATGTGTGGCGCGGCCTGTTATCATAACAGAAACTGTTCGAGGATCCTTTTCTCTGGCAAACTTCATAACCACTGTGCCGTCGTAAACGGGCATTTGAAGATCGCACAGCAGTACCGCAATGTCGTTTCTCTGTATTACTTGTAGAGCGGTTTCAGAGGATGTGCACACAAGGATCTTGCAGGAGAGAAAAGCTTCAAGTACAGAATATGTGGCTTTTGCAACGAGAGGCTCATCGTCCACAATAAGAATTTTATGTGATTCCATAGTTACTGCTGTACTGGTTTAAGACAACTCTTCAGTTATATAATGTCCAAGTGACAATGAAATATTACTAAAATTTTTGAATAAAAGCGTTTAGTATACATGAAAACGGGAGATTTGAAGTAAAAAAGATGTTTTAAAAATATTTTTGTGATGTTCAGCTTAACGTTTCCGGGTCCGCCTGAATGCTTTGAATTCGGGTTTAAATTGATCCTTATCTTCAGGTATTTTATGAGGTTCCCAAAAATCTCTTTCCCAGAAAGGAAACGCATCGAAATCGCCATGTTTCTGAGGTTGAGTGTTTTCCACACCACTCCCATAATCAAATTGCTTTACATGAATTCTTTTCAGTAGTTCTAATGGAGTAAGATGGTCGGTAATCATCAGATTACAATAGCGGCCGGCTGTACGATCTAACTTTGTGTTTGGTTTGGCCAGGAAATGATCAATCCATACCAGTAAACTGCCCCTGGGCGCTATATCAAGCCATGCCCATGGCCGTTCATCAAATTCGGCTCGATCATGCAAAACCAGATGATACATCTTTGTATCGTCATGTTTCTTTAAATAAGGATAAACACTGTCATGATAGTTCCTGACAGAACAGGCCGCTGCCATGTAAACAATATTTTTTATATTCATATCATCATATTTTCTGAGAATCTCATTGATCATAATTGTGCCCATACTATGGCCGATCAACGTAATTTCCAGTTTTCCATTCATATCTTTTTCAACTTCACGAAGTTGCTCAAAAAACCTGGCCAGCCAGCCTCTGGTTTCAAAATAGAATTCTTCTCTATTAAAATCCTTGTCTCGGTTAAACGGTGTGCTTGTGCGACGGTACATGTTATCCCATGAGCTGCCTCCCAAAGCATCAACAAAGGGCGATGTTAGAATTCTGACCGGAAACAGAATTTTCGATGTAAAGTTCAATAGTTGGGTGCCTAAGCTGTGTTTATATTCTTTTTTACCCTGCCGAACATCATAAATTTCAGGCTTATTGGAAAAACGTTTTCGCGCGGTTTTAACATCGTCAGAATCGAAGTTACGCCCCACATTATTCAGGCACTGCATCGTCCATATTATTGGGGCTTTTCCTATGGCTTTTAACAAGTCCGCTACGAAATAAAATGGGCACAAAGAGGTTGTGAGAACACATTTTAATTTGTTGCGGTCATTACGCATGTCTTTGCCCTGTCTAATGTAAAGAAGATGATCGGTATAGCTTGACGCCAGCGAGGACTGCCAATTAATGAATACGGGCGCTATTTGTTCATGAGCTTTATCTTTTTTCATGGCTTTAAAGATGTTTGCAGCTCGCTTAACAGTTTCAACTTGTGTATTCAAACCGCCGTGAATAAAGATCATGACTTTACGTTTTTCCATTCCCCGTGCGGCCTGTATCTGGATTCCGGTATTAAGCTGATCAATTACACTATTCAGGTGAGCAATCTTTTCTTCATCAGTCTTGAACCGTTTGTATGGTCTCAATTTACAATGGAATTTAAACAGGTTCGGCCCGGGATTAACCAGACTGCCTTTACCGTTTACCATAACAATATTATTTTTAGGTACATTCGGAATTGAAGTACAACCTGTGGCGAATACAATGACCAGTAAAACACTGGTTATTATCCATATTTTCATGTTTTTCCTTCTTTTCTGGCAAAACTTGCTATATCCATGACTTTCCATTTTCAGTGATGTAAACGGCGCTTATTTCTTTTTATTCTTTTTTGCATGCGAGTTAATGCCAGTGGTTTTTCTCCATGAGTGTGAGCCTTTTGCCTGCTCGTCTATAATAAGTTCACCTTTATACTGCAGAAGAATAACCGTGTCGTTTTGATCCGGAGCTTCAGCGGGGACCTCTATGCTGACTGAACCTTTGGCGATGTCTTGAGTAAAAGGCAAATTAGTTTTATCTGAGAGTAGACAGGCGTTCTCTATTTTCGATTTCAGACCATATAGCTCAATTTTTTCTGGATTCCATTTCATAACGTGAAGATACAATTTTCCCGGTTTCTGAGAAATGAGGCCCCATGAAAAATCGAAATCCAGTGGACTCGCAGTTGTGCCGTAAATTGATTCACCGTAAACGTCCATCCATTTCCCGATAGCTTTTAAGCGTTCGATTTCTTCAGGACATAGAAGTCCTTCCGGCTTTGGCCCGACATTGAGCAGAAAGTTTACACCGCGGCATGTGCTGATGACGAGCCGCTCAATTATGTCTTTAACGCTTTTCCAGCTATCATCATCCTTATCATAACCCCAGTTATGACGCATGGTCATACATGTTTCAGCATCCTCGTTAACGCGCTTGCTGACAACCGTCCTGTCCGGGAACGAGTTAAAATCAGCATATTTTTTGTCTTCCTTGGCTACCCTGCGATTGTAAAGACGGCTGCAGATAATAGAGCGGGGCTGTAATGTCCTTACCAGTTCGCCGTATTGATTACATAATTCCACATCTGTACCGCCGGTATCAAACCAGATTATACTCATATCTCCATACTCTGTAAGCAGTTGGCGGACATGTTCTTTGGAAGCTTTTATGTAATCATCCCCGGTCATTGAACCCTTGCCGGAACTCTTACGGTACCAATCCTTGTACTGTGAATAATAGATGCCAAATCTTATTTCCTGCCGCTTACATTCTTCGGCCAGCTCTTTGATTATATCTCGCTTGAACGGTGTTGCATCCATGATGTCGTAATCTGTATTTTCGGCATTAAACAGACAAAAGCCGTCATGATGCTTGGATGTAATGACCAGATATTTCATGCCTGCAGATTTTGCGAGGTCTACCCATTCCTGCGCGTTGAATTTTACAGGGTTGAATTGTTCTGCCAGCTTTAAATACTCTTCTTTAGGAATTTTCGACCGCGTCATGATCCATTCCGCACTGGCGCCGCCCATTTCTTTGCCATAATCTTTGCCATAATCTTTGCCATCCCATTCTCCGCCGAGTATGGAATACAGTCACCAATGGATAAACAAACCAAACTTGGAATCGCGCCACCACTGCATTCGTTCGTCCTGAGATATTTGTTCAGTTTGACTCCAGCCTGTTGTCGCACAAAAAACTGTGGATATTGCAAATAGAACAACAAATATAATTTTAAACAGACATGTTTTTTTCATAATGCTTGTTTCTCTTTTTGTATTTTTGGCACGCGTAAATGTACTCTGGGCCATCCGTCCTCAGGATATTTGCGCGACAATTCCACACGATGAACGCCAGCTTTAAGATGAACTGACCGACTGTTAATAGCTTTATATGTTCTATCAGACAGATCGGTCAATACGCAGGGTTTCTGTTCATCAAAACGGATCATTAATTTCGGAATAGTTTTATACGGAACTCGGCACAAAGCTTTGAAAGAATACAAACCGGATTTATCAACTTTGAATTCCCATAATACTTTGGCTCTTGCGCTTTTCCATAACAAAGCGTCACGACCATCTTTTTTGTCTTTTAAAACACCGCTTTTACCGCCGTGTCCATGCTGTTCCAGTTCAGCCATGTTCAACATTAATTCGATAACACCGCTTGCGTCAGGTGATGGATGCAAAAGATCAATATCGGGTTTACCTCCAATATCAACAGCGATCACACTGACTGTGGTATCAGGAGCTTTCTTCGGAACATGCAGAATAGGCCAGTCTCCTTCGGGCAGTTGTATATTCAGACTCTTTCCGCTCCGGAGAAGACGAGCTGAACGGATCCTGTTTTTTAAACCGGGTACAGACAGTCGGCCATTACTTGGCCAATCAAACACATGAAGATAAAGAGTTGTATCGCCATTCTTTTTAGCTTTTACCGTACAGCGGCCCCACGGAAGTTTTCGGAACGGACTGGCCTGTGTGCCGTAAATTGATTCGCCATTAACTTTCATCCATTTCCCGATAGCTTTCATCCGTTCCCGGGCCGGCTCTGGAAGTTCTCCCTCAGCTGTCGGGCCGACATTAAGCAGAAAGTTGCCGCCTTTACTGGCAATATCAACCAGCTTGCGAATCAAGTCCTGCTCGCTTTTCCAGGCGTTATCTGTTCGCCGGTACCACCAGCGAGCGCTCATGGTCATGCAGGTTTCCCAATCATAACCCAAACCACGTGCCGGAATTCTCTGCTCAGGTGTAGTGAAATCGCCGTTTTCCCCGTGGATCAATCTGTTGTTCTGGATAATATGCGGCTGAACAGAAAGCAAAGGCGCCAGTTCTCCTGCTGTTTTAGGGGTCATTCCTCGGGGAGTATCCCACCACATCACGGCAACATCTCCGTAATTATTCAGAATTTCACGGACCTGAGGTACGGCTATATTGCGAATATAAGTTAAAAAATCACCCTTTTGAGCAGGGTCCCACGTGCCGCCGCGCGCAATGCTTCCGCCGGCATGATACCAGTCCTGTGCCTGTGAATAATAGAAGCCCAGCTTCATATCGTGCTTTTGGCAGGCTTTGACTAAAGGCTTCAGCAGATCTTTACCGTATGGTGTGGCGTCGACCACATCCCAGTCGGTAACTTTGGAATCGAATAACGCAAAACCGTCATGATGTTTACTGGTAATAACAATATACTTCATGCCGGCATCTTTAGCCATTCGTACCCATGCGTCAGGATCATATTTCACCGGATTAAAAAGTTTGGCCAGCCGCCGATACTCTGCCAGCGGAACTTTGCCGTGCAGCATAGGCCAGTCTGAATACTTTTTTTCTTCCTCATCTGATAGTGAAAGATAATATGACGTACTGGTTCCCCAATGGATAAACATGCCGAACCGCGCTTCACGCCACCACTTCATGCGTTTATCACGCTCTTCCATATTCTCTTTAGAGGGTTCTTTAGAAGAGACTATTTTCTCAGGCGTTGTACGACAGGAAACACACAACACCAGTATTAAGCTCATGAGCATAACAATCCGAATCATTTTGTTTGTTTTCATAAGGCACTCCTTTTTTTAAGAATATTTAACCACGAAGTTCACGGAGACACGGAGAAGAGAAAGGAAGAGTGTTGCATTATTTTCTGCCGGAAGTATCCGGACAGAAAATTCCGCAACGATTCTACTAAGAAGAGAAAGGGGAGTTTTATTTAAAATAGTATTCGTCTCTTCTCTGATCTGCTAAGAATCTTTTCTCCTATTCCTTCATGACCTTCATGGTAAATTCTTCTCTTTTCTTCCTCCCTCTTTATCAACCTTTGTGGAAATTTCAGGCCTGATTCTTCAGGGCTGAAATTAACACAAACTCGTTCTTCTTTATTCTGCTCCGTGCCTCTGTGTCTCCGTGGTTTTTCTTATTCTGTCCCGGCACCTAATACGGAATTTTCATGTCAATAAATTCAGCTTTTATTTTGAATTTCTGTTTCAGCAGTTTCGCCACGGCCTTTACACCAAACACCTCTGTCGCGTAATGTCCCGCAAATATCGCGTTCGTTTTGTATTCCTGCGCGGCATGATAGGCTGTAAGCGTCGGTTCGCCGGAAACATACACGTCTATTCCCATATGTCCCACATCTTCAAGTTTATCCGCGGCGGCACCGGATACAACGGCCACGCTTTTTATGGTTTTCTTACCGAAATCCATTGTCCTAAGTTCTTTCATTTTGATTCCGTTAATATCAGCAACAAGTTTCTTGAAATTTTTATACGGCATGGGTTTTGACAGCTTGCCCCGGAATCCTACCGCTTTACCCTTATATACCCCGAACGGTTTTATGTTCTTTAATTTCAAAGCTTTGCATATTAGTGCGTTATTGCCGTATACGGGATGCGCGTCCAGCGGAAGATGACAGGCATACAGCGCGATATCGTTTTTGATAAGAAAAGAAATTCTTTTATAATTTATCTCCGTGATTCTTTTAAGGGAATCACCCCAACTTATTCCGTGATGGCAGATAACCAGATTTGCTCCGCGTTTTTTTGCCTCCTGAAAGAATTCAAGGGACGCGTCCACACCGCAGGCAATTTTTGTTACCATTCCGGAATTTTCCACCTGCAATCCGTTATGGCTGTCATCTTCGAACGACGCGATATTGAGTTCCTTATCCAGGAATCCGACAATTTTATTAAGACGTAAGGTCATATTCTCAATCCTCCTATTTTTAGACAGGATTTACGGGATTTACAGGATAAGAAACGGCCTACTGCCATGATCATGTTAACATTTCCTTCGCGCGAAGCGCTATCCTGTTTATCCTGTTGATCTTGTCCAAATTTCTTCTGTCCTGTATGCTTTTGCTTTTATGAAAGAACAAGTAAACATTATTTGCTTTGGTGATTCAATCACAGAAGCTGAAGGCTTCCCGGAAAACGATAAATGGCCGAATTTACTGCAGGCAAAACTGGACGATTTATTCAAAGGGAAATACAAAGTTTATAATCGTGGAATCGGCGGAAACACCACTTCTCAGGGTTTTGAACGTATCCCGACAGATGTTATTCCTTATCTGCCGGCTGTTGTTCTTATTCAGTTTGGATTCAATGATGCGAATGTTCGGGATTGGGCTGAAGTACCCAGGGTCGGTCTGGAAGAATACAAAAAGAACCTTTACGAATTTCACAGGATTATTGGATCGCAACAGGGTCGCAGTGTGTTTATTGTGAATCATTCAATAATTCCCAACGCAAAAAAACAACTGAACGGAAAGACATATTACGATAATTTCATGCCCTATAATGAAGCGGTAAAAGAAATAGCGCGGGATGTCGGCACGCCGATAATAGATCTACCGGTAATAATGAAAAATCGCAAAGTAGATCTGAAAGAGTTTGTGATAGAAGATGGCCTGCACCTGAGCGCGAATGGCAATCATATCTACGCGGATATGGTATTTGAGCGCTTGAAGGAAATCATATAACACCATAAAACCTGTTGTTTTCGCCGGATTTTGCCCCAAAAACAGTTTTTTTTCGTTATTTTGCAATAAACAGTCTTTTTAAACGTTTATTTATAAGTAAGACTAATAATGTACGGAAATAACGTAAGGAAAGGAAAATCGGGACTATGAAGAAAAACGCATTAATCATTACAGCAGTATCCATTCTCATGGCAGTCGGAACAACTTTGATCGCGGGAGAAGGCAAAAATTCTTCTGGAGGCGGATGCCAGGACAAACACGGTGGAAAACGTAAGCACGGCGGAAAACATGCCTTTATGCGTCACCGCGGAGAAATAATGAAGAAATACGATGCCGACGGAGACGGCAAGCTTTCAGAGGAAGAACGCGAAACGGCCAAAGCTGCATGCCAGAAAAAACATGAAGAAATAAAAGCCAAATATGATGCCGATGGCGATGGAGAGCTTTCAGAGGAAGAACGTGAAGTCATGAAAGCGGACTTCCGGAAAAAACATGAAGAAGAGATGAAAGCCAAATTTGATACTGACGGCGATGGCGAACTTTCAGAAGAAGAACGTGAAGCCATGAAAGCTGCATTCCAGAAAAGACACGAAGAGATGAAAGCCAAATTTGATACCGACGGCGATGGCGAACTTTCAGAAGAAGAACGTGAAGCCATGAAAGCAGCTTTCCAGAAAAGACACGGCGGAAAAGGAAAGCATGGCGGAAAAGAAGGCAAATGCGGAGGAAGGAAAGACGGACAGACGGACGCGATATAAAGTAACCTTTCTCAAGAATTAGTATATGAAGAAACCTCCATCCTTCGGGATGGAGGTTTCTTATTTGCACATTGCATATTACCTGCAATGTGCGGACTAGAATACCCAATCAGTGGTAACGATAATATTTTGGCCCGGTTCGTTTACGCCTGAACCATGGACCCGATAATCTTCATCTGTGATATTTTCCACGGCCGCTGATATTGTCACATCCTTGCTGACATTATATCCAGCCCGTAAGTCATAAGCAGTGTACCCCGGTGTACCGCCAGGAGGAATACGACTTGTATCCGATTTATCACGCGTTGATAGCTTGTCCGCCTTGGCGGCAATCGTACAAGATCCTTCCAGCCAGTATTTTTTATTCATATCCCAGCGGAGCCCGACTCTTCCTGTCGGCGGCATTAGCCGGTCAATGTATTCCTCAACAAGAACAGGATCGGATGTCGGATAAGTTTCCACCTTACCGTCCATCCAAGTAAACGCTCCGAACGCTTTCAGGCTCGCGGGTAAAGTGTATTGTGCCGAAAGCTCGATACCTTGAACATATCCGTCTCCGGCGTTCCTTTTGGTTACTTCGTATTCTTCTTCTATCATCCTGCCGGTAGGCGTGCGGACTATCATGTCCTGTATGTCGGTATAAAAATACGCGAGCTGGCCCGACAATTCTTTCCCGTCAGTTTTCATGCCGATCTCGTAAGAAACAAATTTTTCCGGGTCCAGATCCGGAGAGGGGGTTTCTATCTCATCGGTTCGTGCGGAATCCAATCGCGTAAGGTCGGAAAGATTCGGCGCGCGAAATCCCTGGGAAATACCGGCGAAAAGATTACACGATTTTCGGTTATTAAGATGATAAAGGACCCGGCCGCTCCCGACAACGGACCCCCAATCATCAGATATCTGTATTTCGTCACCAGTATTCGGGTCTTCAACAGAATCGGCGTTTGCTGCCGCGTAATCATACCGGCATCCCAGAAGGACCGAAACAGGATCAGCAACCGTAATATTGTCCTGAAGATAAATGCCCAGCATATCATACGTAGCATCATCTCCGACAGGTCCCTGGATAGAGGAGCTTTTAATAGTGCCGTCCGCGTTAAGGGTGTCTTTGAACGAATTTACTTCATCATGGTAATATTCCGTGCCGTATATCAGCTCACCGACCGGTGACAGGCTTTTAAATTGCACAAACGCGCCGGCCGTATTTACATCAAAACCCTGAACATCGTGTCTGCCCGGTGTTCTGAGCCTGTCTCTTTTTTCTTCCTGTAGATGATGTGATACGCCGGCATGTATTTCATCGCAGAAGCCGTCCATGTTGTGCTGATGATATTGCAGGTAGGTAAGTTTCCGATCCTGATCCAATATCCTGAAAAATTCTTTCCCGACGGATAGCCCTTCCCAGTCTATGCCGTAAATTGTTTTGTGAGTGCGCCAGGCGTTGTTGAGATCAACACACTGGTGGGCAAAAGTGAGCCACGTGTCATCGCTCAGAAAATATTCCAGCTTGGCGTCCCAGTCCTGTTCGTAGTAACCCGTTTTTTTCTGAATTCCGACATCATTTCCGCCAACGAGATCACTAAAATCTTTGAAAGTATATCCCAGGCTCAATATAAGATTATCCGACACAACGCCAATAGACTCAAAGCGTCCTATATTTGAATTTTCGGCGTCAGCATACCGGTAATAAAGGCGTTTGTCCCATGTACTGCCGGGCCTTAGGTTTACAGCGCCGCGTGTTATGGCGTTGACGGTTCCCCCAACAGCGTCACTGCCGTACAGCACGGAAAATGGACCTCTCACGGACTCCAGTCTGTTCAGCCCAAGCGCGTCTACAGTGTTCCAGTACTGGTTCGGGCCATCCCTGAAAATAGAATTATTCAGTCGGATCCCGTCTATCATTAAAAGATTACGGAATCCGGTAAATCCTCTTATGTAAGGAGATCCCTGGCCGTGTCCTGTTTTTTGAATGAATGTTCCGGTCTGGTATTTGAGCGCTTCAGGAACAGTGCGGACAGCTTTTTCCGTGCGAAGCATATCGTCATCAAGGATATCACCATAATAGGGTGCCGACTGAAGCAGACATTCATCCCTTGTGGCGGTAACCACGATTTCTTCTCGATCAACAACCTCAGCGGCACTGGTGTTCAATGCCAGAAGCGAAATCAGAATGCATATGCGTTTATTCATACCCTGTTAACGACAGGTTAAAGCGAATTCTTAGACTAAATTTCTGTTTTACGGTTATTTCTCGTTTTTATCATTGTTCAGCCTGATGATTTTCTCACGGTGTTTACCACGCGATATGGATCCGGTATTTCCTGGGTGTTCTGTTCCCCAACAATCATTTTTCATATCACAGTGATCTTGCGTGTTCATAGTGTTCTGTCTGGAAAATAATTAATTTCCAGAAAACGGAATGTTGTAGCAAATCCCCACTTTCACAACAGGCTCGCCGTCCAAAACAGTATAAGCATCATCCAGATTTTCTATATCCTCACCAAGAATATTTTCCACTTTAGCGAATATTTCATAAGTGCTATTTATGGCTACGGTTATACCGGCGTCGAGTTTGGTATAGTCTTCCAGTTCTGTTGTAAGTCCGTCCGGGTTGTCGGACGCAACACTGGATGCTGGTTTCCAGTTCCATGCTTCCCGTCCGAACACCGTTCTGGCGCCTATAAATCCGCTGATGCTCGCCTGTTTTGTTAGATTACATGAAGCCACCAATTTGCCGTGCGCGGAAGAACCGGGCCTGTAAGGAAGCTGGCGACCGGTACTCTTATCTTCGTTGTCGGTATATGTATAACCGCCTTCAATGCGGAGATGCCTACCTAACCTTAACCGTACATTTGCTTCCGCGCCGTACACTTCGGCGTTTTTGATATTGGTACGTTCCCACACGTCAATAGACGGATCAACGCTCCATGGACCCTGGTATACCGGAACGATCATGTCGTCAAGATCACTGTAAAAGCCGTAAAGCATCACTTGCACGGGCTTGACGGGCGCTGCTTCAAATCCAAGCGTGTAAGTTGTGCTGTATTCGGGGTCGAGATCAGGATTGCCGAACCGGTAGGCGCGTCCGCCATGACCGTATCCTTCTTCATAGAGTTCCTGCAAGTTCGGCGCGTGGAAACCTCGCCCGACAGAAGCACGTATCCGCATAGAGTCCGCGGGTATAAACAAAAGAGACATTTTCGGAGAAATAGCCGGATCAACGTCTTCAACTTCATCATAACGCAACGCCGTCATGAGAACCAACATGTTGTTGCAAACCCATTCATCCTGCAGGAACATGCCATAGGCGGTTTGGTCGGGTGCGTCGACAGCAGTACGTTCAAATCCATTCCACTTGTAATCAAGACCACCCATCAGGGTGTTGTTGTCGTTTATCTGCCATGCGGAGAGAACCTCCGGCTCGAGAAGCACGTTTCTTTCATCGTTTATTTCCGCGTCCCATTGTGAATAGACTACTTTTCCGCTCACATCCAGAGCGGGTGTAATTTTTGTTGTGAATCCCGCGGCCGGAGATATAAGGTCGCTTCCAGCGGTATCGCCACGCCAGTCTATGTTATTGTTTACCCAGTTAAAAGATCCGAACAGCGTTGTCATAGAACTGACGTTCACTTCCGCGCGATTCATGAAATTTAATCGCTGGTAGCCCATGTTATCAATCCGATGCGCCGGGGCCAGCAGGGGAACGCCTTCGCTCTGTTCCCAATTCAGGAAACTGGAAATTTTAACTTTGTCACCTGCCGGCATCAGCAGATTAAGACTTCCTTCATATGTTTCATAACTTCCGACAGACGTCCTGATGCTGCATTCCGGCTCATCTCCGCACATGCGCGTGACTATATTGACAATGCCGCCTATAGCGTCCGTTCCGTATTGCGCGGACGCCGCGCCGCGCATTATTTCTATACGTTCAATACTCTGCGGAGGCACGAAATCGAGATTTTGACCGGTGTGTATGTGTTCGGTAATAAGCCGCGAACCATCAACGAGCACGAGGGTGTAATTCGCGGGAAGCCCGTTTATACTGACAGTGCTTCGGTCAGGTAACCCACTGCCTGTTCCCGTTTCAACAAAGACGCCGCCGGAGTATTCAATTATTTCTCCGGTTGACGACGGGTTAACTTCCTGAATTTCTTTTTTGTTGATTACGTTCACAATATCCGCTGTATCCCGCATCATCATCGGTCTACGTGAAGCAGTAACAACAATTTCACTTTTGTTGGTATTTGCAGCATCAGCAGCAAAACAAATGCACGAAAGCACAATTAATATAGTTGCATATTTTCTCATTTTATTCCCCTTTCCTTTTTCCCGGATCCCATATCTCGGATCTCGTATCGGTTCTGTAAGATTATTTAATTTTGCAGAACTCTAATGCTCTTGTTTACATAACGATCGCGTATAAAGTTCTGTTATTAGCGCTTAAAAAGCCCATTTTTCCGCTTACCACAAGTCCGGCACATGAACCCGCAAGTGGGCGCCGGCTGATTTGTATGCCGGTTTCATTATTGAATGCCAGAATTTGGGCATGTTCTTCTTTATCTACAACATAAATGCGGTCGTCGTTAAAGGTCACGGGGCCACAGCCGCCAACAGGCGCGGTCCATAACAAAGAACCGTTTTTTATGTCGAAAGTTTGCAGGTTATTAGACCTGATGCAGATTTTTCCTTGTGCAACCTGGACATTCAGCGGAACAGAAGTTTCACGATTCCACAATGCAGCGCCGTCTTTTGCGCTCATGCAGAATAAAACACCCTTAGCCGGATTAACGCGCTGGGCTATACATATTCGTTCTTCAACAGTTTTTAATATTGGTTTTATAAAGGAGCCGGAATGGTCGGAATAATGCCGGAACCAGATAACATCGCCGCTTTCCGGGTTCACATTATATAAGACTTTTGCAGAAGCGATATAAATGGAACCGCTGTTTTTGACTGGCTCAGATAAGATTTTGTTTGAATCAAACGATTTGCTCCATCTCTGTCTGCCGGTTTCGGCATCGCGGCAGATGAGTTTGTTCCCTCTGTTCCAGCATATGTTTTTGTCGACCGCAACAATGGAAGAAGGGGCAGAAGAAGTTTTCGGCAATTGATACCGCCAGACTTCCGCGCCGCTTTGACTGTCAAGCGCTATGCAGATCCAGTCTCGTCTCGTTCTGGAAACAAGTGCGTATACCCGCTTGTCATCAGCGTTCAGCCTACAGTCGCGGACAGAAAAATCGCTCTCCCATATAATTTCCCCATTGTGTTTATCGACACACGCAATCTTTTGTTCGGTGCCGTTATTACGCAAGACAAATACCTTTTTACCGCGCACTACAGGATAATCCGATTTCATTCCTGCCTCATGTGCGATTTCCGATAGTTGCCATGGTTGACATGAGCAAGTATCTTTGCTGTTCGGAGCAATATGACGATATATTGCTGATACAATACCAGCTGATAACAGAATAACCGCCGCTGCCTGGACAAGAGGGACAATTTTTTGTCTTCGTTTTCCCCATTTGTCGGCAGACTGTATTTCAGCTCTTATTTTTGGCCATATTTCATCAAATCCGTCAGGCATTTTACTATTCATAGACACACTCCAGGTTTGCTAAGTAATACGTTTCTGAGGGCCGAAAAGGGACAAGCATAGAAGTGACGTGGGGACACGGGGAAGCGGAGAAGCGGGGCAAGAAGAAGGTTATAGGTGTTAGGTTGTAAGGAAGAGGGAGGGATTGAACATCAAACATCGAAGTAAAAAGATGATGCTGGAAATCAGAAATTCGGGAAGAAAAAAGAAAAAAGGCCGCAACCGTATTAACGATAAACGTTTCGTGCCGCCTGCCCTGTCGAATGACGGGGCGCAACCGCCGCGTCGGCCTTCGACCAAGCGGCCACTTAGGCCCTGACGCGGCAACCGATAGACGAATAATACTGGCCTAGCGGGATTTGAGTTTTTGCATAATACGCTGTGAGCGCTTTTTGGCAGCATCGATGGAACAATCGAAATGAGCGGCTATTTCCGCAAAAGAATATCCGTGAATATATCGTAAAGTTAACAGGTCTCTTTCGTCCGGAGCAAGTATTGTCATAATTTCACTGACAATATGCTTTGCTCTTATTGTCGGGCTCATATTTCCCTGTATGGATTCAGAGAATTTATGAAGCATTGCGGAATATCTGGATTCTTTACGGATCATATTAATACATGTATTGCGTAATATCGCATAAAACCAGGGACGAAAAGATTTTTCAGGCTTATACTTTTTTCTTTTCCTGATTATTCGAATGAAAGTTTCCTGGACAATATCTTGGGCCAACGTTTCGTTTTTAACGTAAGTTTGCGCAATCCTGATCGCGCTGGCATAATACCTGAGCGATAACTCTTTAAAAACGTTTTCATCCAGCGTTTCACAGAACTGGCGCATCAATGTTTCATCAGAAACAGCTATGTTAGATGAGTGGTCCATGTATTAGAAGAACACCATATTATGTGACATTTTGACAAGTTAGTATTTGCGCATAATGTGAATGAGCGATATAATTCACGCTGTGAAAATTTGTAGACATATAGTTGTGCTTTTATGGATTACGGCCCTCTTGATGATTTGCGGCTGTACCAGCACGCGACGCTCTGCGGGTCCCCGGATCAATGGGATATCTCACGACGAAAACAAAGTTACAATTTCTTTTACAGGCAAGAAGAACGAAAGATATCAACTGCAAAGAACAGACAATTTATTAAAAGCTGACTGGGAAAATATCGGACCCGCGGTGACAGCCGAATCAGAGAAAATAATCTTTGTGGATTCCGGTGTGACGAATGACAAAATGTTCTATCGCGTTATCAGCCCACAGAAATAAAGAATTCTGCCCACCCGCACCTCCCGGTGCTAGATTGCCCATGATTGAAACAGATGAAGAAAGATGTTATAAAGCCAAAATGACGAAATACCCAAATCCGAATGAAACCCGAAACCAGAATGACAACTTAGCTTGAAACGAAACCGAGATACGGAAAAGTTATTTGAGCTTCGTCATTAGTCATTCCTTAGGTACTTGGGTGCTTCGGTCTTCGTCATTCCTCCAAATATTCCAGCCACCGTTTTTCAAATTCTTCCGGTTCGACCTTAAGGAAGCGGCATAGCAGTTCGAGCGGCGGCTCACGTTTTACTTCGCTTATATTTACCGGGTCTCTCAAAAAACGAAGAAAGTTGAAAAATCCTTTTCGGCAAGTGCTGTGCATCAGAAAATATGTTAGCCCCCAGCTTTGGTTATATGTCGACGAATTATTCAGATGTTTAAGACCCATCAGTTTCTTGAGGGGCATTATATTTTTTTCTTTAAAGGCCTTTTTCAGCTGCTTGGAACGTAACCGGTTAACATTTCCTAAAGTGGACGTTTCGCAATATGTTGCTATTCCTTCTGTTACCCAGACGTGGCCCGGCTGAAAAAACGAAAGAATGCCCAGATTATAAGAAATTTGATGTGCGCCCTCATGACGAACTGTTACTATAGTTTCTTCCTTGGCGAGATACATGAGCCGCTGTTCCTGGCCCTTTTGCCATCGCTTCAATTGGGTCCGGGTTTCCGGTGTGACGGCAAGGGGTTTGTTACGGTCTACTTCCGCGTTAACATGGGCCATGCCTTCGCGCATCAGGGCGCCTGTCTTCTGATTAAAAACAACCAGCCTGTCCAGGTTTGCTGAATAGAAACCAACGCTGCCCTCCAGTTCCGGGGCAAATTCATTGCGATAGGACAAAAAAGCACTTTCATTTGAGAAAAACAGGATTTGAATATTTTCTCTATTCTTTTCTCTGTCGATTAATGTACTGAATCTTGAAGACATCTGCCCATAAAGCTTGCGAAGCACATTGACCGTGTTTTCAACACTGAAATAATTTTCATCCGTCATAATTGTGTATGGTTTACGCTTATAAAGATTCATCTGCAAAAATTCCATTTTAAACAGCACATCCCGATATGTAATAACAGGGGTGGTATTTGTAAGAGTTGTTATTTCCTTGATGCGGGAACGCGAAACATTCATGGACACTCGGCCGGTATCCCTGTATGACTCTGAAAACACTACATAGCCGGGTTTTTCTTCGATAAGATATCCGGTCATGACTTTGTTGCTTTTAAGAATAAGCTTATGGGTCGGTGCGTTTGCCAGCAATTCCTGTTCAAGAGAACGCTTTGTTTTAAGCTCCTCTGCGGTCATTTCTTTTTCTGATTTTTCAACAAACTTGGCGTGTTGAACAGTTTTCTGAAAGGCTGAGAATGCGTTGGCCATGAAATCCTGCCGCAGTTTTTCGAATGTTTCACTTTTGCGGATAGGTGATTTACTGTGGGTCAAAAGGATTACAGCCAGCGCGATGAATATCACGGCCATAAATGCGACAATCAAACCTCCAGCAAATCGTTTCATTTGTTTCATTTTAAACAGGTGCGTGCTTTTAAAGCAATTGTTGATTTTTTAGAGTCTCTGTATTAACCTGTAAGCTATATAAAAGCTTTTGACAGGATTAACAAGATAAACAGGATCGAGTATTTGTGCTTCGCGCAAAGGAAAATGTGTTGATGTTTTCAGCCCGCCACGGCGGGCCATGCTTATCCTGTAAATCCCGTTGATCCCGTCTAAATTTTCTTCTCATATTTTTTAGAAGATTTATGTTACAGGAAAACAACTATGTTTTCACAAAATGAGACAGTTTTTGTTTTGATTGATGTTCAAGGCAGACTTGCAGAGGCTATGTACGAGAAAGGCGCTTTATTCAAGAATCTGGAAATACTGGTCCAGGGCATGCAGGCCCTTGGCGTCCCTATTATTGTTACGGAACAGATACCGGAGAAAATGGGCAAAACAATTCCTCAGCTTGAGACATTGCTGGATTCTGCGGCGCCGATTGCCAAATCAAGCTTCAGCTGCTGCGGCGAACAGGCGTTTGTTCAGAAGCTGAAGCAACAGAACAGAAAACAGGTTCTGCTTGCCGGCATTGAAACACATGTGTGTGTGTATCAGACGGCTTCTGATCTTATTGATACGGGGTATCATGTTGAAGTAGCTGCAGATGCTGTATCTTCAAGAACGGGATCTAACAGACAGATTGGGCTTGAAAAGATGAAAGCCTGCGGTGCCCGGATCACAAGCGTTGAAACGGTTCTTTTCGAGCTTCTGAAAACCGCAGACCATCCTTCATTCAAGGCCGTTCTCAAACTCGTCAAATGACGTGTAACGTAATATTTCCCTTCTTCATTAATCCTGTTAATCTTGTTGATCCTGTCTAAATCTCCTCTCTGCCTCCTGCCATTATATTATTGAAAAAACGTCAGCCGCGAGTTATATTGTTATCCATAATTATCAAGGAAGGGGATTGTATATGAGTGTTTTGCAGCAGATAACCGAGGATTTAATGGCAGGGAAAGCCAATGAAGTTAAAAATCTTACTCAACAGGCTTTGGACGAAAATATAAGCCCGGAAGACATTCTCAATAAAGGCATGCTGGCAGCTATGACCATTGTAGGAGAGCGTTTTAAAAAGAACGAAATTTATGTTCCCGAAATGCTTATTGCCGCACGCGCCATGAAGGCCGGCATGGAAGTCCTTCAGCCTAAACTGACGGCAGCCGGCGTTGAACCGATCGGTACAGCAGTTGTGGGAACAGTCAAAGGCGATCTCCATGATATTGGAAAGAATCTTGTGATTATGATGCTTGAAGGGGCCGGATTTAATGTTGTTGATGTAGGTATTGATGTTGCAGACCAGAAATTTATTGATTCCGCCCGCGAAAACAACGCTATGGTTGTAGGTATATCAGCGCTTCTTACCACAACTATGACCAATATGAAATCAGCGGTTAGCACCATTAAAACATCGGATATCAACAGTAAGGTCAAAATCATGATCGGCGGCGCTCCGGTCAGCCAGGCGTTCTGTGATGAAATTGGCGCAGATGGTTATGCTCCGGATGCCGCGTCCGCCGCAGATCTCGCAAAACAACTCATCGGTAAATGAGAAAAATATCCGAAGAAATACGCGATCGCAGAGTCCTTGTTTCCGATGGGGCGTGGGGTACCTTCCTCCAGAAAAAGGGCATGAAACCCGGAGAGTGTCCTGAGCTATGGTGTATTGAGCATCCTGATTCAGTACTGGAAATCGCTGTCAGCTACATTGAAGCCGGATCCGATATGATTCAAACCAACAGTTTCGGCGCGAATCGATTCAAGCTGGAACACTTCAGATTATCAAGTAGGGCTGCAGAACTTAACGAAGCTGCAGCAAAAATCTCACGTAAAGCCGCCGGTCCGGAAAAGCGCGTTATTGCATCCGTCGGACCCACGGGAAAAATGCTGTTAATGGGTGATGTGACAGAAGAAGATCTGTACGAAGTTTTTAAGGAGCAGGTCCAGGCTCTTGAAAAAGGAAATGCCGACGCGTGTTGCATAGAGACATTTGCGGCAATTGATGAAGCAGAAATAGCCGTGAAGGCGGCAAAGAAGAATACAGATTTAGAAATTATCTGTACATTTACGTTTGAACAGAATCAACAGGGTGAATACCGCACCATGATGGGAGTTTCACCATCAGAGATGGCCGGCACGATGCTGAAGGCGGGAGCGGATATTATAGGGGCAAATTGTGGTAACGGAATGGAAAGAATGGTTGATATTGTGAAAGAAATCCGTCAGGCCGCGCCGGATACGCCTATACTTGTTCATGCCAATGCGGGCATGCCTGTTAATGTTGATGGCAAGGATATTTTTCCGGAAACCCCGGAAGAAATGGCGGAAAACACTTTAAAGGTAATAAAAGCAGGAGCGAATATTATCGGCGGCTGTTGCGGCACAACACCGGACCATATCCGGGCGATTGCAGCGGCTGTTAAGAACTTATAATCCTGTCTAAAAATTCTCGGGAGTAATTAATTATGCAGATAGAAAAGTTTATATCGGTTGGAGAAAATATTCACTGCACGCGCAGTTATAAGGTAGGTGGAAAATTCGTTAAGGAATGTGATAGAGCGCCAGTTATAGAATACAAAGTAGGTGATGAAATTCGCCATTTGACGATACCATCCAATTTTGTTGAAAGTCCTGATTGGGAATCCGGAAAGGTGAGACATTGCGCTGTGGCCGTATGGCAGGGGAATTATGGTGACGAGAAAGCGAAAGCAGCAGCAGTAGATTATTTACAGAATCTGGCAAAACGCCAGCAGGCGTCGGGAGCAACTTATCTGGATCTTAATGTCGATGAATTCAGTATGGATACCGATGAACGGGTAAAAATCATGAAATGGCTTGTTGAAACGGTTCAGCAAAGTGTTTCTATTCCCATGAGCATAGATTCGTCAAATATTGACATACTCAGAGCGGGCCTTGAAGTTTGTGACAAGAGTCGAAGCAAACCCATGCTTAATTCCGTATCACTCGAACGGCCTGACGGTATTAAGTTAGCTGAAGAGTATGGCGCTGTTGTTATAGCTTCAGCCGCCGGCGAGAATGACCTGCCGACAACAGTTGAAGGCAGGATAACCAATCTGGAGAAATTGATGCCCCTCCTTTCCGAGGCCGGGCTGGTTCATGATGATATTCATATCGACCCCCTTTGTTTCCCAATAGCCACAGATGGTAACAACGGGAAATCGTTTCTTGATTCCATTGAAGCGATAATAGCAAAATACGGCACAGACATTCATTTTGCCGCTGGACTAAGCAACATTTCCTTCGGCATGCCGAACAGGAAACTCATCACACAGGCATTTACATACCTTATGGTTAAAGTGGGTGGTGACGGAGGGATAGTCGATCCATTCCAGATCAACGTGGATATTCTGAATTCGATGGATACGGAATCAGAAGGGTTTAAACTCGCAAAAGCGTTGCTTATGGGTGAGGATGAGTTTGGCATGAATTTCATTACGGCACATCGTAAGAATTTATAATGAACACGAATGCAGGCAGTTGATTTTTCTTGCTCATACGGGAAGTGCTGTGCATCATATCTGGCGATGAATATGCCGGATAATGATTTTTGACAATTTAACATGGCGGGTTCGCATAGCGGCAATTGCGGCAGACTGTAAATCTGCTCCTTCGGGTTCCTTGGTTCGAGTCCAAGACCCGCCATTCGAAAAATAAAGCCCTGTAAACATTACGTTTGCAGGGCTTTTTCTTATTCTTCATAAAGTTTCAGAACATTTCAGATTATTTCAGAAAATAGAAAAGGGGATACAAAAGGGGATACAGTTGCACTTAGATTTGAGGTTCTTTGGAGGTTTGAGAATCCGGGAGCGTTGGCCTGAACTGTAAAATTATTCATCCGGGCAAAAGAGTTGATTCACAAGGTTGTAATGAATAAAACGGGAGCAGAAACTCATCTGGTTTTGGATGAGTTTTATGGTTTTGAGAGAGATTGAAGAAGAATTTTTAACATGTAGGTAGAGTTCACCTGTTAGATTCTTGTAGTGATTTGCAAAGATTTAAGCGGCTTTATCAACATAGTAATGATTACACCATGGGGATTGTTTCGGTGTTTTGACAGGTTTTAGATCCTGGCTTTAAGGGATTAATTCGACAGGACAATTAATATTCATCATAATGAATATTCAGCGATCATTTTACTTGCTCTCCCGAGAAATGCATTATATATTCATTTAAGTGAAAAACAATCAAGTTTTATACGAGACAAGCATAAACACTTAAGGGACGTTTGTTAAAATGAATAATCTGGATATAGGAGCAACGATTAGGGAGCGGAGGTGTTTTCTAAAAATAGACCAGAAAACATTAAGCGAACTTTCAGGGGTAGCCGTTCATACAATAAGCAATGTTGAATCAGGGAAAGGAAATCCCACTATAGAGGTTATTAATAAGATCATAAATGTGCTTGGAATGGATCTTACCGTGAGGGTTGAGCATGAGTCGTAAAGCCAGAGTATATAATCACGGTGTATTAGCGGGATTTCTTGAAGAGGCTGCCGGGGGATATATGTTCAGATACGACACGAACTATCTAGCAATGCCCGACTCAAAGGCAATATGTCTTACTATGCCAAAACAAAAAGAGCCGTACATATCAGAATACATGTTTCCATTCTTTCATGGGCTGCTTGCTGAAGGGGTAACCAAGGATATTCAGTGTAGAAGCCTGAAAATAGATGAAAACGATCATTTAGGGAGATTGATGAGAACGGCTCATGGCGATCTTATAGGAAGTGTTACCATTGAAGAGGCCGAGGAGTTATGAAATACAGATGCCATAGCACACTGGTTGATATAGATAGAGAGGGATTTTCATCCGTAGGATTGAAGCTACTAACTGGAGGCAATCGCAAATTTCCTCATTGCCTTCAGTTCAAAAGGGAAGACATAACATCAGTACAAGTAGAGGCAGCGGAGCATATGTCCATATCAGGTGTTCAGGATAAGATATCGCTAAAGCTTGTACGCGGCACCCTGGCTTCCGCGGAAAGAGATGGACAATATATATTGAAGCCGGTTCCATCCTTAATTGTCCCTGAGTTTATGCGTGACGTTCCTGCTAATGAACATCTGACCATGCAAATAGCCTCACAGGTTTTCAATATATCGACTGCGGCAAATGCATGTGTGTTTCTTAAAGATAAATCTATGGCTTACATTACCAAGCGGTTTGACTATAGGGGAAATACAAAGTTGTCTCAGGAAGACTTCTGTCAACTGTCATCCCGAAGCCCTGAATCCCATGGCAAGAATTATAAATATGATGGAAGCTACGAGGAAGTCGGACGAATTCTACAAAAATTCTGCAAAGCACATATCGTCGAAATAGAGAAGCTGTATAAACTGATAACATTCAATTATGTTTTTTCTAATGGAGATGCTCATTTGAAAAATTTCTCGCTCTATCAGACTCCTTATGATGATTATGTATTAACCCCCGCTTACGATCTTATTTGTTCCTCAATGCACTTTCCAAACGAGAGTCGTACTGCTTTAGATTTGTTTGATAATTATGAAAGCCCGTCATATCAAAGAAACGGGTATTATGGGAAAGAAGATTTTATAAAACTTGCTGAGATATACGGGATTAAGCAATCAAGAGCGGCAAACATCCTCGCCAGCTACGGGGAAAAGTCCGTTCAAGTGAAGGATTTGATAGAGAGGTCCTTTCTTTCTGATGGAGCTAAGGAAGGATACAATCGACGTTATCATGATAGGCTTAAAGCGATTGACTCATATTCTGTCGTCTCCTGTCATAACATGTCGTACCGACCCCGTTAAAGGTGACAATTTCGGGCTTAAAGGTGACAGTCTCAAAATTTGCTAAAGAAAAGGGTCTCTTTTGCAGACTGTAAATCTGCTCTCTATGAGTTCCTTGGTTCGAGTCCAAGACCCGCCACCATCCGGTATATTCCGGGCACATGGTTTACACTTTGGTATATTTAACCTCGAAGGAGGTACTGTGAGGGCCCAGCGATTTCCGGAACACCCTCGTAGGGTCAAAAAACTCATCCGCGAAAAAAGGACTGTGAATATTGGCTTTTATGAAGATGTCGATAATGAGAGTTCATCCGATATATGGAAAATTTAAGGCTAAATGTCCGCAAGGGGTTTACCCATTCTTCTCCCTTCAGGGTTGTTGATCACTATATTGATGATTCTGTCGTCTCCTGTCATAGCATGTCGTAACATGTCGCACCCCCTTTCAGCCGCAGGCTGATCCGCCAGAGTTACAAGTTCTTGAAAGGCGGTGGCGGAAAAGGCTTGCACTCCGACTTGTCCTCCGTAGCTCCCGGAGCGTAGGAGGAAGCCTTGTGCGAAGGAGTGTGACAAAAAGGTGACAATATCACTAAGGGATTGGGGGAGGTTTTAGTGGAAAATGAGAGCGGATGGGGTTTGGGCGTTTTGCATCCCAGGGACGGCAGAACTTCAACGTGTTACATTGCTCCGAGCAACACGTGGAACGTCGTTAATAACCTTCAAAAGTTTGCGCAGCTAACTTTTGTAAGGTTCATTTATCTTGTGAGCCTTCTTTACTTCTTTCTGTAGACGTCTTTTCTGTTTTGAATTCTAAGAATCAAGACGTCAGAATCCATGATTGCAAAGATGATTCGATAATCACCAACACGGAATTTTCGCAAGCCGGCAAACGGGCCGGTGAGGGCAGGATAGCGATCTGGATGCTTTGTAAGCTCTGCGTCGATTTTGTTCAGAATGCGTTTCGCATTCTGCTTGCTGATACGCTTGAGGTCTTTCTCGACCGTCTTCTTGAATGTAATATTATAACCCAAGGGATTTCCTCATATCTTTGCTTGAGATAACAGGATCCGAATTGTCGCGAAGTCGATCAAGCGCAACCTGTAGATCGGCAAAATCGTCAAGATATGTTTCGACTGCTTTTTGCACTACAAATGAGCGTGTTCGTTCAGTTTCTTTTGCAACACGACCAAGCTTGTTTGCTACACCGTCAGGCAGTCGAACAGATATTGCTGTACTCATTATGTCCCTCCATTCTTTTGTAATACATTGTATACAATAATGACTCTGCGGTCAAATGTATTTTTTGAGGCTAACGTTCACAATGAGAGGCTACGATTAGTCGCCAGTGACAAGATACTGGATGTGGTTGTTGGACCTCCTAGAGTTGAAGTCTTGTCTCTATATCAAACTCCAGGGTTCCAAAGCGGGGTGTTGCCAAATCGGTATGCTTTGTCTTCTCACCAGGCACGGAAATAGAAACAGGGTAGACTTTGGGTCTGTTGCCAAATCCCCAACCAAAATCAAGTTTTCCACTCTCGTCCAGTACAATGCGATTGGTGGGCATACCGTCTGGAGTTATTGGGAACTCAAGAACCGTGCCCGATGCTGGTTCTCCGGCGAATGTGAATGCAATCTGA
>JBHORK010000129.1:0-5810 GCA_042565725.1 Verrucomicrobiota bacterium | reverse complement strand
CGGCCCCGACAGAAAGGAAGTCAAACTCGTCCGGAAAAAGAAAGGCGATAGTCTTGAGGTAACAGAACTGTCACGAAAGAAAGAAACTGACGCCTCAAAGATTTACAGCGTGGAATTCGCGCTCTCTCATTTACAACTCGACGATGTCGCGGACCCGGCCTTAAGCGACGAACAAATGGGATTAACGAAACCGGTCATATTCAGACTAAAAACATATAAAGGCGAAATTTATACTGTCAAAATCGGTGGCTCACCTGAAGGAGCAGAAAATCGCTATGTTCGAATCAACGCGGAGCTGGAGGAACCCAAAGACGACACGGAGACACGGGGGCACAGGGACGCGGGGAAAGAGAAGGGGGATGAAGAATCTTCTGACTCCAAGAAGGATGAGAGGAAAGAGCTTGAAGCAGGAATTAAAACCCTTAATGATCAACTCGGTAAATGGACATACCTGATAAATGCCGGCAAAGCGGAAGCCATGACCCGCGAGCAAAAAGATCTTGTTAAAGATAAAGAGAAGAAGTGAAACAAAGCACCATTAGCAGCCGTCTAATGGGACCTTCAATATCCTGAACAAATCATGGCGTTGACAGCGTATATATAAGTAAAATGCTGTCTTTACAAAGAACAACCAGCTAATCTTATAGTCACAGCAATCGTTTTAATATATGGGGTCAAAAGATACGAGATACGAGATACGAGATACGAGATAATCAGAGGAGAAAGAATATGAGTACCGACATAGCGAAAACAACTGACTTAATAAGTCAACAAACCAAAATCTTAGAAGATGTGCGCAGAGAAATAACAAAGGTACTTGTCGGCCAGGAAAAACTTCTGGATCGCATGCTCATAGGCTTAATTACCGGAGGGCACATTCTGCTTGAAGGTGTTCCCGGTCTGGCGAAAACCACAGCCGTTAAAACGCTCGCGCAGTCTTTAGGTCTCGATTTTCAGCGTATTTCTTTTACTCCTGACCTTTTGCCCGCGGATGTAATCGGGACAATGATTTTCAATCCCAAAGAAGGCACCTTTACTCCAAAACAAGGACCTGTTTTCACCAACCTCCTGTTAGCCGATGAAATCAACCGTGCTCCCGCCAAAGTGCAATCGGCTCTTCTCGAATCTATGCAGGAACATCAGGTAACTATCGGGAATAAAACTTACCCTCTGCCCTCGCCCTTTATGGTGATGGCAACACAGAACCCCATAGAACAAGAAGGCACTTATCCTCTGCCGGAAGCGCAGATCGACCGTTTCATGCTGAAATGCAAAATTGACTATCCTTCAAAGGACGATGAGCGCCGGATAATGAACAGGTTTACACGCAAACAGGATATCAATGTAAATCCCGTAATTACAAAAGAACAGATATTCGAAATGCGTGACATTCTTGACCAGGTTTACTGCGATGAGAAGGTTGGTGATTATATTCTGGATATTGTGTCAGCAACCCGAGCCCGGAACGATCACAATCTGGACATAGGTCATCAAATAGAATACGGAGCTTCTCCGCGAGCGTCATTATACCTGAACCTGGCGGCCCGCGCAAATGCCATGCTTAACGGCCGCGCCTATGCCACACCTCAGGACGTGAAGGAAATAGCTCATGACGCCTTAAGACACAGAATAATTCTCACTTACGAAGCTGAAGCCGAAGAAGTTACAAGTGAAGATATTATAGCTAAAATATTGAACGAAATACCGGTACCGTAACGGAAAGCTCTAATATCTAAACGCTAAATACTAAACAAGCACTAATGACCAAAACACGAGAAGAAATCCTGCAGTGTTTCTGTTTCGAACATTAGAATTTAGAATTTGTTTAGGATCTAGATATTTGGATTTAGGATTTCTAACCTAAGGTTGGCGCTATGGCCATAGACACAAAAGAACTAATGAAGCATGTCGGGAAGATCCGGGTGGTCACTAACCGCCTTGTGAACGAATATCTTTCCGGCGAATATCACTCGGTCTTTAAAGGACAGGGTATAGAATTCGATGAAGTTCGTGAATATGCGGCAGGTGATGACATTCGCTCGATAGATTGGAATGTTACCGCGCGAATGGGACATCCTTTCGTAAAAAGATTCAGCGAAGAACGGGAATTGACCGTAATCTTCCTTGTAGACATTTCCGGGTCACAAAGTTTCGGATCCAGGCAAAGATCAAAGGCTGAAACCGCTGCCGAGATAACATGCCTGCTGGCGCTCTCCGCAATAAAAAACCAGGACAAAGTCGGACTTATATTATTCAGTGATCGGATTGAGAAATGCATTCCGCCGCGTAAAGGCAGAACCGCCGCGATGCGCCTTGTGCGTGAAGTGCTTGCCGCGGAAGAGACACGACATGGCACTGATATCGCCGGCGCTTTTCGTTTTCTTAATAACGTTCAGAAACGAAAGGCGGTGGTTTTTCTGATTTCCGATTTTATGGATAAAGATTATATTCGCGAATTAAGGGTAACGGTTAAAAAACATGATCTCATATGCTGCCCAATCTCAGACCCCCGCGAATCCCAACTCGAGGACGTCGGAATCATTGAAGTTCAAGATCCGGAATCAGGTGCGCTCATTCTGCTGGATACAAGCGCTGCATCCGTACGTGATAATTTCTGCAGTACTGCTGAACATGAAAATAATAAACTGAGAGAAACCTTCAAAAAGCACAAGATAGACAGCATTTTTCTTTCAACGGCACGCCCCTTTATTGATGATGTCCGCAAATTATTCAGAAAAAGACAGACAAGAGCCAGAAGATAATTATAAACGATGAAATCGGAAAAGAGCAAAACAAGTAATCAAAAATGAAGTTATCATTCATCATTTATCATTTATTATTCTCTTTGTTACTATTATCAGGGTGCGGGAAAGCGCCCTCATCTACTGCTACATCCGGCGAACCACTCGTAAAAGATATGTCGCACGGACCTGTCGAGGTGATTATTACCGCCAAACCTCCACGGGTAGAGCTGGATAAAGACATTTTTCTGACCATAAAAGTCACAACCCCCCCAGAAATAGAGGTAACACTACCGCAAATGGATGATCGCCTGCAGGGTTTTGTTCTGAATGGATCATTTGACAAAGAGCCTGCGAAGGATAACGGAAAAACAACCCTGGAAAGACATGTTCGCCTTACGCCTCTGCTGGCAAATGAATATCGACTGGCTCCAATGGCAATTGTTTTTACTGATAAAAGCAAGAGTCCGGCCGAAAAAAACTGGTTTGCCACACGCCCGATAATATTTGAACCTCTGCCCGTTAAAGAGAAAACAGCGGATAATATTGAGGCTGTGTTGGCTCCGATATGGATATATCCGCCATTAAAATCCGTGGCGATGTTCTCGTTCGCGGCAATTATATGCATAGGTCTCGCAGTGCTTGCATGGAAGGTTTTCAAAAGAATCCACAGAGAGATCGAACTCAAACGCATGTCGCCAAAAGAAAGGGCGCTTAAAGAACTCGAAGTACTCCTCGTAAAAAACCTGATTCAGAAAAGAAAAATCAAAGAATTCTATCTCCAGCTAACAATGATAGTACGCCGCTATATAGAAAGAAGTTATTCTGTAAAAGCGCCGGAGCAGACTACGGAAGAGTTTCTTACGGCAGTAACGCATGACCCTCGATTCGACAGTGGAACAGTTGCAAAATTAAAGAAATTCCTGGAAGCAGCAGACCTGGTCAAGTTCGCAGCGTATCGGCCTCCGGACGAAACAGCCGGAAAGGCCGCCAACACGGCAAGAGAGTATATTGAACACGACTCCAAAACGGAGCAGGAAAGAATAACCACGGAGGCACAGAGGCACGGAGAAGAGTGTTGTTGAAATTAGAATAAAATAAGAATTTTATTCGAATTTCAACACAAGTTATGATCAGAAGAGAAAGAGGAGAAAAGAGACAAGATGAAAAATCTTACGTTTAACCAGGAACCAGGAACCAGGAACTAAGAAATGTTTAGATTTTCAAATCCATATTACTTTTTTCTGATAATTCCACTGGGAATAGCAGCCTGGTTTGTTTATCGCCGAAAAACACAAGCTGGTCTACTGTTCGCGCCCGCGTCTCGAATCCCGGTCGGGAAAGGAACGTGGCGCATATATACAGCCAATGTCCTGCCCTCCATGTTTCTAGCCGGACTGAGCCTTCTGGTTGTTGCTCTGGCTCGGCCTCAGACAATTTTTTCAAAATCACGCCGTTTCGCCGATGTGATAGCCATTGAAATGGTAGTCGATGTGTCAGGCTCAATGAACGCTTTGGACTTTTCAACAAAGACGCGAACCGACACCAAATTCCGATCACGGCTCGATGTGGTTAAGGATACTTTTGCGGAATTTGTCGAAAAACGAACAGATGACATGATTGGCATCATAACATTCGGCGGTTATGCCACAACCCGCGCTCCGCTCACTTCCGATTACAATGCTTTACTCCATGTTCTAAACGGAATCAAGGTGCCCGAGCCGGTTTATGATAAAAGCGGACGAGTTCTTAATCAGGAAGAACTGCTTACTGCCATAGGTGATGCCCTTGCCACTGCCTGCGCCAGACTGGAACATACCGAACCAAAGTCAAAGATTATTGTTCTCCTGAGTGACGGAGAATCAAATACGGGTATAATTAAACCTGAACAAGCCATTAACGCCGCAGAGAAACTCGGTATTAAAGTCTACACAATAGGAGTTGGCTCTACCGGACGCGCCCCGTTCTGGGGAAAAGACTTTTTCGGAAGAAAAGACATATATTACAGCAACGTATCACTTGATGAGGAACTTCTAAAAGAAATTGCCAATAAAACAAACGGGCGCTATTTCAATGTCAGAAACCCTCAAGGGCTGGAAGATGCAATGGAAGAAATCGACAAACTGGAAAAAACACGAATCGAGAGAGAAGAATATCATCAATACAACGAACTGTTCACCTTTTTCCTATGGCCGGGACTGGCCCTGACAATACTGGGAATATGTTTAAACATGATGATAGTAAGGAGAATAGTATAGGAGGAAATTAGAAAGATTCGGAAATCAACACGGTTAGACTCTGTTCAGAAACCTTGTTTTGGCGCCGAATTTCAAATTTCAAATTTCAAATACTATGAATATAAATTTCGTAAATCCATGGGTTTTGTACACACTCTGGCTGGTGCCCGTCGTCGGTCTGTGGTGGCATTGGGCAGCACGTCTCAGAGAAAAGAAACTGGAATCTTTCGTTTCCCGCGATATGCAGAGAAAACTGCGTCCCGCGTTCTCGGCATCACGATTCCTATGGCAGATATTTCTTATAACCACTGGTTGTCTGTTTGTTTTAATCGCCGCGGCACGACCACAATGGGGTGAAAAGAAAATAACTGTTTTCCAGCGCGGACGTGATCTTATCATAGCGCTCGATGTGTCACGATCCATGCTTGCCAACGACATTCATCCTAATCGTCTTCAGCGCGCCAAAATCGACATTATGGACCTTATAAAGGAATTGCGGGGCGACAGAACCGGACTTATCGTGTTCCGACATAAAGCCGAATTAGTGTGCCCTCTTACAACCGATTACTCGTTTTTGAGACAAGCGTTGGACGCCGCAAATATAAACTCCGCCCCACGCGGAGAAACAGATATAGGCGATGCCTTGATTAAAGCTATAAACGCTTTTGAGAACGAAGAAGGATCTCATAAAGCCATTATTCTTATTTCCGACGGGGAAGACCTGACCGGCAAAGCCCTGGACGCCGCAGAAAAAGCTGGAGAAAAAAATATTCCCGTCTTTACTGTCGGCTTTCCCTCCTCGCCGCGTCGCCGTTTCGCCGTTTCGCCGTTT
>JBHORK010000128.1:0-5847 GCA_042565725.1 Verrucomicrobiota bacterium | reverse complement strand
CCGGGAAAAAGAAGCTGTGCTTGTGGTAAAATTGCCGGAGCGGGTTGAGCCGGGTGTGACGTTTTCTGTTTGTACAAAGACCACATGCGAACCGTCCGACACGATTCTTGAGGGTATTTATAAAGATTCAACACCCGACGGATGTCCACAGCAGTATATTTCGCAATGTGAACAATGGGGTTTTCAACGGATTATGCCTGTTTTTGATAACTGCACAGCCAAGTGCACCATGACCACAACCATTGAAGCGGACGCGCGTTATACTCATTTGATTTCGAACGGCAATGTAAGTAAAGAAACGAATCCTGACGGTGTGCCTGTTCTTAAGCCCGGCGATCCGTCTCGCAAGATTATTACCTGTATAAATGAAGTGCCAATGGCGCCGTATCTTTTTGTTGTATGCGCGGGGACATGGGATGTTCTGGAAGATGAAGTGGTTTATGATTCCGGTAAGCGGGTTAAACTGGAATATCTTGTTCCGCCCGGCAGGAAGCAAAGCGCTGTTCTGCCAATGCGAATTCTTAAAGAGTCAATCATATGGCATGGTAAGACCCAGAATTACGAATATAAGTATGATGTGTATCGTACCATTTGTATGGAGAAATCAAACTTTGGCGGCATGGAAAATGTTGGTAATACCACGATTATCACAGATGCCGCGCTTATAGATGAATATACCAATGACAGGCGGCTTGAATATGCTTACGGAATAATTATACATGAATTCGAACATAACCAGTGCGGAAGCGATGTTACCATGGAGACACCGTTTGATATGTGGCTGAATGAAGCATTTACAGTTGATGTGGAGCGCCAGTTCAGCATGACACAGTTTGATCCGGATTATATGCGTCTTGACGATGTAGACACCATGCGCGCTCCTGTTTCGGGACCGTTGGTTATCGAAGACGGCGGGCACATGGGTAATATTGTAAGAGAGGGTTTCAATAATCCTGATGAGCTGGTTGACGGATTGACGTATGTAAAGGCGGCGGAAATCATTCGAATGCTGAAAATGATTCTGGGCGCTGATACCTTCAGAAAAGGCAAGGATCTGTATTTTAAACGGTACGATGGCGGTAACGCCAATACGGACCAGTTTTTCAAGTGTTTCGAAGAGGTTAGCGACCGGGATCTTTCACAGTTCAAGAAAGAGTGGCTTTTTACAATAGGCTATCCCGGAGTGGAGGCTACATATAATCACGATACTGATACGGGAAAGCTGTGTTTGACATTAAGTCAAACACGGGTGGGCAGGGGTGGTCTTTTCCATCTTCCTTTTGAGTTGGCTGTTCTGGATAAAGACGGCAATGATATTCCCGATACTGCCCGGATTGTGGAGTTGAACGGCGATAAGCTTGATTTAATTTTTGAAGGTATTCCGTCGGGCGCATTTGTGTCGCTCAACCGGAACTGTTCTTTTTACGGAACTTTTACGGATAAATCCGTTACGCCGGATCAGCTTATGCGGCAGATTCGCTTGGACTCAAACGGATTCAACAGGGTTGAGGCAATGCGTCAGCTTACGGATACGGAGAAGATCAAGCTGACAAAAGATATAAACTCGGAAATCAGCGTGGACTGGCTGGAAACTTATTCTTTTCTGCTTAAGGACAAATCAATTCCTCCGGCATTGAAATCATATTTAATAGGAATCGAAGAACAGACTCTTGATCGTGAATATCTTCCCTGTTACCGGGAACGATATGAGGCGCGAATCAAGCTTCTCAGGGAAGCGGCAGAGCGGTACATGAATAATCTAATCGATATTTTTCATTCAACTGACACATATACTCCGGCAGTAGAGCCGAAGGACGGTATCGAAGAACGCAAACTCAAGGCCGTGTTGTTACGTACAATTGTAGAAGCGAATACGCCGGAAACGCACGAACTGGCGGAAGACCATTTTCGGAAGGCCTGGAATATTTCTGACAAAATTAACGCGTTAAGATGTATTAATGCCAGTGATCACCCGAGGCGCATGGATCTGATGAATGAAGCTTATAAGCTTTGGAAAGATCATCTGAGCGCTTACTCAAGTTACCTGACGATTGTCGGAACCAGTCGGCATGATGATGTGTTCGAATGTATTGAAGAAGAGGAGAAACGTTCTTCTTTCAATATTGAACACCCTACTTTAAGCAGGGCCTTGTTTCTGCCAATGGGCTCGAACAGCAAAATGCTTTGGACTGATAAAGGCATTAACTGGCTCACGGATACGGTTATTCGATTCGCGCCGATAAACGAAATATGCACGGTAAGACTGCTTGCCAGTTTTAGGATGGTGGATAAACTGGCAGATGATCTTAAGCCCAGGATTCTTTCCGCTCTTGAAAAAATGCGTGATAATGTGGATAAATCAGAGTGTCCCTGGGTAGCGGGCAGGATAGATGATTACCTTGGGAACAGCCACTGAGAGGCATAGGCGTTAAGTTGAGCGTAGCTTGAACATCGAACATTGAACATCCAACGTTCAACTTCGAAGTTCGATGTTGGAAGTTCGAAGTCATAGCAACAATCTGGCGAAACGGGGACACGGAGAAAAGGGAAAGAGAGAGAAAATGACATTAACGGTAAATGGAGAGAAGATTTCCGGGTCGGAAATTGAAAAGGAAATCGAGCGTCTTCGTCCGCATTACGAACAATACGTGCGTGAACATGACGACAAGGGCAGTGATGATCAGCTCCGTGAGTGGTCCAGGGAGAATCTCATTGAAAGAATATTAATCAGGCAGGAAGCGCGAAAAGATACTCTGGACATCCCCATTAAGGAAATAGATGAAGCTTTTGAAAAGACGAAAGATAATTTTAAGGGAATTAAGAAAAAAGATATCAGATCCGAAATAGAGCTGCAGTTGAAGGTTGACCGGCTGATGAAGAAGGTAACCGACAACGCGCCCGGGCCTGCGAAAAAAGAATTGGAAAAATATTACAACGATAACATAGATCGGTTTGGCGTACCGGAACAGGTTCATGTTCGCCATATAGAAAAGCGTGTCGAGGGTGGCGATGATAAAACTGATGCCTATGTTGAAATGCTTAATATCCTGGAGCGGCTGAGAAAGGGAGAATCTTTTGAAGGAATCGCGAACGAATGTTCCGACTGTCCCAATAACGATTTGGGTTATTTTGGCCGTGGCCAGATGGTTCAGGAATTTGACAACGTGGTTTTTTCGATGAAAGCGGGCGAAATCAGTGATGTTTTTCAAACGGGTTTTGGGTATCATATTGCCAAAGTTTATGACAGGCGGCCGCCGACAGTTATTCCTTTAAAAGATGTTGAAGAACGCATAAGTGAAATGCTTACCGAAGAAAAACGGAATAAGGTGCTGGAGGGTTTTGTTGACAGCTTGAAAGCCAAAGCAGAAATCAAAATCTCGTGAAGCGTGAAGAGTGAAGCGTATTTCGTCTTCGAAATACTTCCGCCTTCGCCCCTGTCTGCCCATTGCTACGGCGGACAAGCCAGCGAAGAAACGTATCCTTAGCCCTTCCCCAACTCAAGAGCTTAAGAAAAGAGGCGTTTCGCACGCCTATTATTTCGTATTCGAAATACTCCAGCGAAGAAACGCCTCTTTTCTTAAGCGACCCCTATATAAACATCATCTCCGCATAAGTAGGCAGTGGCCAGAAGTCGGCTGGGACCAATCCTTCCAGCGCGTCGATTGTGTCGCGGAGTTCGTTCATTGCGGGAATTGTTTCTTCGGGTGAAACCTGGTTTTTTTCTTCGACTTTCTCTGACAGAATAAGGGCATCTTCACAAAGACGGGTAAGTTCCTTCAATAGCCTGCCTGAGACACTCATGCCGGAAGCTTTGTCTGAAGCGGCTATTTCGTTGATGCAGGAGGCTAGATCGTCGGCATAACGCATGGCCGCCGGGAATATCATAGTTCTGACCATTGTTATAGCGCATTCGGCCTCAATTTTAATTATGGATTCGTATTCCTTACGATAAACCTCGTAACGTGATTCCAGTTCACGGTGTGACAAAACAGAATGTTTTTCAAACAGTTCGGCAGTACTTTCGGAAGTAAGAGCTTTTAATGCTTCCGGCGTTGTTTTGATGTTGGGCAATCCTCGTTTTTTCGCTTCTTTCTGCCATTCTTCGGTATAGTTATCACCGTTAAAGATTACTCGTTTGTGGTTTTTAACTATTTCCTGAAGCGTGGATTGCAGTGATGCGTTGAACTCTTTTCCCTGGTTTGCTTCCTGTTCAAGTTTAGAGCAGATTTCATCGATCACATCGGCCACGATAGTATTAAGCACTGTATTGGAATCTGCACAGCTTTGGTTTGAACCTATTGCACGGAATTCGAATTTACTGCCCGTAAATGCGAATGGTGAGGTTCTGTTTCGATCTGTAATATCGCGCGGCAAAGGCGGCAGAGAAGACACGCCGATATTGATTAAACCGCCGCTTTTGGCGGTTTTCGGGCCGCATCCGCCAATTTGCTCGATAACTTCAGTAAGTTGTTCGCCGAAAAAGATTGATATAATTGCCGGTGGCGCTTCATTTGCGCCGAGTCGATGATCGTTACCGGCTGTTGCCACGGATGCCCGCAGTAGATTGGCATGCTGATCTACTGCTTTAATAACTGCGCAAACTATGGTGAGGAATTTGGCGTTTTCATGCGGATTTTCTCCGGGCTTGAGCCAGTTTCTGCCGTCTGGTCCGCATACGTTCCAGTTGTTGTGTTTGCCGGACCCATTTACTCCGGCAAAAGGTTTCTCATGAAGAAGACATACGAAATCATGAAGCTCTGCGGTTTCCTTCAGGATTTCCATAGTAAGCATGTTGTGATCTATTGCAAGATTCAGTTCTTCGAACACAGGAGCAATTTCGAACTGGGCGGGGCACACTTCGTTATGTCTTGTTTTTGCCGGTATACCGAGTCGCCAGAGTTCCCTGTCAAGGTCTTCCATGAAAGCCAGAACGCGGCTTTTAATAGAGCCGAAATAGTGGTCTTCCATCTGTTGGTGTTTTGCCGGGGCCTTGCCGAAAAGTGTTCGGCCGGTTTGAAGAAGATCGAGCCTGCTTTCGTAAAAGTCTCGATCAATGAGGAAGTATTCCTGTTCTGCGCCGAGTTGTGTTATGGTTCGTTTGTCGTCGGTTTTTATGCCGAATAATCCTGCCAGCCGGCAGATCTGTCTGGAGAGCGCGTCTATTGAGCGAAGCAGTGGTGCCTTCTTGTCGAGTGCCTCGCCATGGTAACCGCAGAAAGCCGTTGGTATACAGAGAGTTGAGGAATTTGCTCCCTCTCTGATAAAGGCGGGACTGGTTGGATCCCATGCAGTGTAACCTCTAGCCTCAAAAGTGGCCCTTAATCCGCCTGAAGGGAAACTGGATGCGTCGGGCTCTCCCTGGGTCAGCTCTTTGCCTGAAAAATGCAGAATAACGCCGCCCTCCTGGTCCGGAACGATAAACGAATCATGTTTTTCAGCAGTGGTGCCGGTGAGCGGTTGGAACCAGTGCGTGAAATGTGTTGCACCTCTTGATATCGCCCATGTTTTCATAGCGTCAGCAACTTCATCGGCAATTCCGGGATCAAGCGATCGTCCTTCGCAAATTGTAGCGCAAAGAGACTTAAATGCTTTATCCGAAAGATAATTCCGCATGATTTTGACGCTGAACACGTTTTCACCATAGAAATCAGTTGGAGAGTCCGTGTGTTTTGTATCTGTACTTTTTGTTTTTCTGTTTGATTCAGACGTCATTAGATTTCTCCTGATTTCATTTTTGATAAGTAATTAATTACCATAGACTAGTATCTCGGCTTAATACATTCAATATTAATATATGGGGAGGAATTTGCGCTATAAGCGCAAATTCAAAGCTCTTTACCGCTTGCC
>JBHORK010000127.1:0-5870 GCA_042565725.1 Verrucomicrobiota bacterium | reverse complement strand
ATACTCCATTACTCCAATACTCCATTGCTTCGTATGGATTCGTACTTGCGGATAAAGCGGTATTTTCGTAGCTTTTGACGCCATGAATAATAAAAAGATATTGGTGTATGACACAACTCTGCGCGATGGGGCGCAGGGTGAAGGGATTTCATTTTCCAGTGTAGGCAAGCTGAAACTGGCCAGGCGTCTCGACGAATTTGGTGTGGATTATGTTGAGGGTGGATATGCCGGGTCTAATGAAAAGGACATGGCATTTTTTAAAGATATTAAGAAAGAGGAATTAAAGCATGCCAAGGTAGTCGCGTTTGGCGCCACACGCCGGGTAAAAACCAAAGTGCAGGAAGATCCCCTGGTCATGAGTCTGCTTGAAGCGGATACGCCTGTAGTAACAGTGGGCTGACCAATAATCACCAGTTTGACGATAATCTTGTAAAAACAGTTTACGAGACCTGCGTAGCGTCTGGTGTTGATTATATGGAATTTGGATACAAATGTTCAAAAAAGATATACTCCGACTCCGAGTACGGTCCATGGAAATACTGCCATGAGGACGATATTCGCCGCATAGTCGAAGACAATCCCTCTAAAATGAAATTGTCGGTTATGGCCGATGCAGAACGCACAGATTACAAAGAGGATATTTCACCTAAAGATCAAAGCGTATTCGACTGTGTGCGGATCGCCTGCTACATCCATCAGATTCCTCTGGCGCTGGACATGGTAAAAGACGCTCATGACAAGGGATACGAAACATTGCTGCAGCTAATGGCTGTATCAACAATCAATGAACATGACATAACCAATGCGCTGGAAATTATGGCACAAAGCACTGTAAGCAGTATCTATATTGTTGATAGTTTCGGCTCGCTTTATTCGGAGCAGGTAAGAAACCTGACCGCCATTTACCTGAAGGCCCTGGAGGGAACAGGCAAAGAAGTAGGATTCCATGCACATAACAATCAGCAATTGGCTTTCGCCAATACGATCGAGGCCCTGATCGCCGGAGCCAATAGGGTTGATGCTACAATATCAGGAATAGGTCGAGGCGCGGGCAATTGTCCGCTGGAACTGCTTATTGGATTTCTACATAATCCAAAATTCCGACTGAGACCCATCCTGAAATGCTGTCAGGACGTCTTTAAGCCGCTTTCAAAACAACTCGACTGGGGATACAGCATTCCATACGCGATCACTGGCCAACTCAATCAGCACCCTCGCTCGGCAATCAAGATGCGGACCGGCGATACACCTGATGATTATGTGGCCTTTTACGACCAGATAGTTGAAGAGGAATAGAGAAAAAGCCGCCTACGCCCATTCGACAAGCTCATGGCTACGGCGTGCCAAGGAATTCAGGAGTCAGTATTCAGGAGCCAGGAGACCCCAACCGCCTGTTTGCATCGCAAATTTCTCGTGCTTGAATATCCCTTAATTACGCAGTATTCTAAAAATTACTGTGAATAGCCTTGTTAAAAGAATTACAATATTACCTGCCATTCTTTATCTCTCCGCTGCTGTCACCTGTTCCGCAGCGCTTAGACAGCCCCCATTTTCACGCGACCAGCTCAAGTCAACCACCTTCAAAGCAATCGAATCCAATGACTGGATAGAACACAGACAACTCCTGGACCGGGGACTGGTACAGACAGCGGACAATGCGTCAAAAAAAGGGAGACTCAGTTTCGACCAGATTATCAGCGATGATCTTACGGCATTAGCACTTGCCCAAGCCACCTTTATCCGCCAAATCACGGAAGACGCCCTGAACCAGGTGAACGTCAGCTTCGACACACACCCTTTTTTCGAATGGCTGCTTACAAACAGAACTGTACTTGAAGATTTTCTGGAGTGCATTAAAGATGAGGACGATAAAGCCAAAGTCCTGCGGACATGGTTCGACCTGTGGGAGTCAGACGAAGAGTGCTATAAATACTACAACCTGGCTATAGCCTGCGCAGTTGTCTTTGACAAGCCGCTTAGAATCAATCGTAATCACAAGGATTACAACAAGGACACCGAAATAAATGTACAAGCGCGCTATAATTATTTCCGCCAGGCGGCAGACAACAAAACTCTAAAGACATCATTAGACACACTGCCGGCCTGGGAGTTAATCTGGGTTGTTGACGCTGATGTTCCCGACCATGAACTCGAATGGGCCAACTCACATGTAAAATATTCACGAAAAACATGGTCCGAAGCCTACAGATCAATTAAATACAGAATGGATAAACTGAATAAGGGAAATTCCATTTACGAAAATTACACGCTTAAGGAAATCAAGAAAGAAGGCGGGATATGCGTCGACCAGGCATTTTTCGCGGCAACCTCCGCTAAAGCAAACGGTATTCCTGCCATCCTTTTCACCGGCGAAGGACAACGCGGAGGGCATGCGTGGTTCGGTTATAAATCATCAACAAAAGAATGGAATATGAATGCCGGCAGATATCAAGCCGACAAATTCGCTACAGGGCATGCTCTTGACCCCCAAACCAGGGAACGCGTAAAAGAACAAAACTTCTATATTCTAACAGATTCTCAGCGCCGCTCTCCGAATTACCGTAAAACCTCTCAACTGATCTGGCTCGCAACAGTTGTATCGGATGCATATAAGCCAGCTAAAGCGGGCGAAATACTTGAACAGGCGACTGAAGTCAGCTCACGTCATACGAAAGCATGGAAAATCTATATAAACCATCTCACGCAAAACGAAACTCCAGAAAAGAAAATGGACGATGCGCTGAGAAAGCTGCGCTCTGCATTCCGAAAATACCCGGACATGCTCTCTTTCGCCAACAACATTGAAACGGAAAACGCTCTTAAAAACTCAGACACGCAAACCGCGATCGATATTCTCAGGAAACAGATACGCAAAATGACGATAAAACACGGAGATCGTTCCGACCTGATGATGGAACAGGTCAACAAACAAATCAACTTACTGAAGCAATCCGGCGACATAAAGGGCGCCGAAAAAGTCTATATCGACACAATGAAAAAACATGGGGCTGATGTAACTGTTTTTCGGCGGCTGGCTTCCGGCTATGCTGATTTCGCAAAAGAAAACAACATGCTCGATGACGCGGTCCGCGACATATACTCGATTTTTAGAAGAAACTATACAGAACCGGGCGATGACTATTTTGAGATGCAAACATATGCCCATTTATTGGAATTCATCGCTGATATTTACAAAAAAGCCGACCAGGAAAGTAAAGCACGGCGCATCTTGAAAGATGCAGCAAGAATTCGAAAACGCATGGCTCAATCACAACGCTATGAGAGATAAAATCTTATTCTGCACATCCCACCTGCCAATATTGCACGAATCAAACGAAAGAGCTTTGCGCTACCTTTAAAAGCAAGCAAAAGAATTTAGACAGGATTAACAGGATTTACAGGATAAGAGAAAAAAAATTAAAGAAAAAAGCTGCCGTAATTATTGAAGGAAAATCAATTCAGCATATAATCAAGGCTTATGAAGTACAATTTATCAACCACCTGATAACTGTCAGGACAAAAGTATAGCTATTAATAAAATTCACTGCACAGAAAGTAGAAGTAAGTAAAAACAACAACGAGAACACTGCCTGAGGAGGTAAATTTTCAAAAAAACTCTCCTCATCCTGTAAATCCTGTTGATCCTGTCTAAAAAAAGGAAAAAATGTTTCTCTTATTCACGCAAATCAGCGAAGATTCCAGAAGGAATTTATGAAGACATGATAGAACGGTGGTTATGAAAAGTTTCGTTGTAATTTCTCTTGTGCTTTTATTTGCCGGTTGTTCCGAACAAGGTAATGAAGCAATCGGCATTGAGCCCGCACAGCGCGTTGTTTCTCTGGCGCCAAGTCTTACGGAGATCATCTGCGCTATAGGAGCAGACGATCAACTGGTCGGAAGAACCAGCGCGTGCGACTATCCGCCTGACCTTATAAAAGACATTCCCGTAATAGGTAATTTTGGAGACCCTTCACTGGAACTGCTGATCGCAGCCAAACCGGACCTGATACTTACGGCTGACCTCAGGGAAGAACGTGCAGGTCAAAAGATAGACGAACTCGGATTAACAAGAAAAAGAATCAAATGCTCCAGACTCGACGATATCCCCACGGCAATTATTGAGATAGGGAAATTGCTGAAAAAGGAAGACGCGGCCATTGAAACTGCAGATGCATTAAAGAGAGAAATAGCTTCCTTGCGAAACAATCTTTCCGGAATCAACCGCCCTTCGGTGTTCGTTGAAATATGGAGCAAACCCCTGATGACTGCCGGAAAAGATTCCTTTATCTCCGAATTAATTCAATTGGCCGGCGGCAGAAATATCGGCGACAGAATCAACAAAGATTTTTTCAGAACATCTTCAGAATGGGTCATATCCATGGATCCCGATATTATTTTATACTTGGCCCATCCCAAAGAAAGAACATCTTTGAGTAATGTGATTTTTACACGGTCGGGCTGGAACCAGATATCCGCCGTTAAGAACAAACATATATACGATGATTTTGATCTGGATTCTATCACAAGAGCAGGTCCGCGCGTCATTGAAGGCATTAAACAATTACGCTCCTGCATTATAGACGGTTCAGGTAAACACGATCCGCCTGCCGAAAAAAGCGATGTCAAAAAAGCTATTTTCATGCTTCGACTGGACAGAATATTAACAGGCTTTTTTGTAGGAGCCGCTCTTGCCTGCGCGGGTGTAGTATTTCAGGCTTTGCTGAGAAATCCGCTGGCCGAACCTTATATACTGGGTGTCAGCAGCGGAGCAGGACTCGGAACGGCACTTGCTTTCGTTTCGGGATTGGCTGCAATAAGCATTTACGCTCTGCCTCTATGCGCGTTTATTTTCGCTGTTATTACGCTTGTTATTGTTTATATGCTGGCAAGCTCCAACGGCAGACTCTCAATATACAGCCTTATACTCAGCGGGGTTATAGTAAGCGCTGTATGCGGCAGTCTGCTCATGTTCCTGATATCACTTTCTCCGGATAAAATGCCTCATGTAATGTGGTGGATGCTGGGCGATCTCGAACTGCATCCGCGCGCGCTTATGATAGCAACTTCTATAATAACAACGCTCGGGGCTATCGGCGTATGGATCATATCCCCGGAACTGAATGCTATGTCTTTAGGAAACGAAATGGCGCATTATGTCGGAGTCAGAACCAAGCTGGCAACAACTGTCGGATTATTACTCGCAACATTAATGACAGCTTCAGCCGTGGCAGTGGCAGGACTTATAGGATTCGTTGGCTTGATTATCCCTCACGTTATGCGCAATCTTACAGGTCCCGACCATCGTAAACTCGTTCCCGCCTCAGTTATTGTCGGCGGAATCTTCCTCGTAATCTGCGATCTTGCCGCGAAAACAATTCTGGGACCCGCGGAAGAAATACCGGTTGGCGTTATTACGGCACTGGTTGGCGGACCATTTTTCATAATAATTCTCAGAAGAAAAAGAAAACAAGGGTGGACGGAGTGAAGAATTTGAGATGTATCTCAAATTCTGAAATTGGAAACTGGAAATTAGATAAATGACAAACGCTTTGGAATTCAAGAATGTATCTGCCGGATATCGCGGGAAATCCGTAATACACGGACTGGATCTGACTGTTCCCGAAGGTCAGATGCTGGGCCTGCTCGGTCCTAATGGAGCCGGCAAAACCACGTTCCTGCGCTGTATTACAGGATTGTGCCCGGCCACAGCAGGAAGAATAGAGCTTTTCGGTTCCGATATTTCAGAGCTGCCCGCCGCGGAACGCGCAAAACTGGTGGCGGTAATACCACAGGAGCTGGAAACACCTATGTCTTTCACTGTAGAAGAAATTGTCATGATCGGCAGAACAACATTTCTCAGCAGATGGAGC
>JBHORK010000126.1:0-5894 GCA_042565725.1 Verrucomicrobiota bacterium | reverse complement strand
CGTAAGCAGATATATACAAGTCGACAAGCAAACACCTAAATACGAGGACTGACACGAAATGCGAAATGCACGAAATGGCGTAAAGCTAAAGTCAATAACCAAGGTGTGACCCTGTAACTGTGGACCCTGTAACTGTGCTAGTCCAGCGAGTTTTGGATCAAAAACAAAAGCAGAAAATGACTGAAGAATAAGGGGTTTTGAAGATTCTGATGTGATAGCTTTCAAAAGTTTATTTCGATGGTCTTGGGCTCGAAAAAGTCCTTTATATGCAGAAACTTTCATTTTCCTGTGGCGGCCAGTGACTTACGGAATAAGTGGCGCAATAGAGATTACCATGCCATAAAAACAGCCTTAAGTGGCGTGATAAAGGCTATTGTGCCATAAAAGAAGATTTTTATGGCGCAATAGCAGGTAAAAAGTGTAATATATCTCCATGCCGAAAAAGATTTCAGAAGAATATTTTAAAATTGTGATCCGTTCAGTTGCTGAATTTCAGGATGGTGCAGCCATTCAAGAAATACTGGATACCATGGATTGCCCACCACCACGCCGAACTTTCCAGCGGCATTTGGCCAAGCTGGTAAGGGGAAAGCGATTGAGTTTTAAAGGTAAAGGGCGTGCAATCCGCTATTATGTGCCTGGCCCACTTTTAGAAGAATCAGCAGAAATTGAAGATTCTGACAAGAAATCCGTATCTCTTCCCTTGTCTGCTGAAGCAATCATTATTAAGAAAAAAGTGACAGCCCCTTTTTCTAATCGCACTCCTGTGGGCTATAACCGTGCTTTTCTGGATGCTTACAGTCCAAACAAAACTTATTATCTGTCCTCTGATATCCGAAAACTGCTCAAAAGTTTAGGGTCTGTGTCTGAAGATAAGCTTCCAGCAGGAACTTACCTTCGTGAAATTTATAACCGCGTTATGATTGATTTGTCGTGGAACTCCAGTCGATTGGAAGGAAACACTTATTCTCTTTTGGAGACACAGCGCTTGATAGACCTCGGAGAAACTGCTGAAGGGAAAAACGCTGAAGAAGCTCAGATGATTCTTAACCATAAAGCTGCTATTGAATTACTTTCAGACGAATCTGCCGATATTGGCTTTAACCGCTATACAATACTCAATCTACATGCGGTACTATCTGACAATCTTTTGTCCGACCCTCAGGCGTGTGGACGCGTGAGGTCAAGAGGAGTAGGTGTAACAGGCACAGTCTTTCATCCTTTGGAAATGCCTCAAATGATTGAAGAATGTTTCAACATCATTCTGCGAAAGGCATCTACTATCAAGGACGCTTTTGAACAAGCGTTTTTTGTGATGGTTCAAGTTCCTTATCTTCAACCCTTTGAGGATGTGAACAAACGGGTTTCAAGAATTGCAGCCAATATTCCGCTTATTCGCATGAATCTTTGCCCTCTTTCGTTTGTGGATGTGCCCGAAGATGACTACGCAAGAGGTATGTTGGGCGTTTATGAACTTAATGCGGTTGAGTATTTGCGAGATGTTTTCGTATGGGCGTATAAGCGTTCCTGTGAGCGTTATTCTGCAGTTCGGCAGTCATTAGGTGAGCCGGATCTGTTTCGGCTGAAACATCGATCATTGATAAAGAACATGGTTTGTGATGTTGTTAAAGGTTGCATGTCCAAGAAAACCGCTGTGGCTTTTACCAAGCATGCTATCCCTGAAACACTGTCCATAGATAATCATAAACGGTTATTGGAGATCGTGGAAACAGAACTCTCAAGTCTTCACGAAGGTAACATTGCGCGTTATCGTTTAAAGCCGTCAGAGTATAAAGCATGGATAAAAGATTGGTAATGAGTTGCAATGTCAGGGCCTTGTTTGATTCAATTCGGTAAGAATTAAGAAAAATGTTTGATTGTAAGCAACTTCTTTACCACAACTTTCATATTCCATGGCACTGGTTTTCTTCCCCTCAACTCCCTATTGATTGCTGAAGGCAGGAAACCTTGTCAATCGGCGTTTGCAGCTGTATGATCGAAAACTCGGAATTCTGTAATGGCTGAAAATTCCTAAATATTGAATTAACAAAATAAAAATGAAACCAATAATAAAAATAGCTTCAACGACAACTCCTGATGGGAGCGAGCTGGTGCTGTCTAAACATGATCGCGATTACACGTTCACTGTTAATCGCGAAAAGTTGATGTCCAGCCGTAAACATGAATCGGAATGTGAGCTGGCCCGCCTGGGGTGTGAGCGGATTAAAGATTGGCGTAATCCTGCGGTATTGATTGGAGGGCTTGGAATGGGTTATACGCTGCGCACTGCTCTTGATCTGCTGGAGGGGGCAATGGCCACAGTGGAAGTGGCAGAGCTGCTGCCTGCCGTTGTTCGCTGGAATCGTGATATTATCGGCGACCTGGCCGGACACCCGCTTCGTGATAAGCGTGTTGTTGTTCGAGTTGATGATGTGTTTAAGGTTTTAAAGAAATCGCCCAATACATATGATTCCATAATGCTCGATATCGATAATGGCACTTCCGCCATAACGGATTCCAACAACGACAGGCTTTATACACGCGCAGGTATAAATGCAATAATCGGAGCGCTTCATCTAAAGGGCAGTGTTTCCTTCTGGGCGGCTGATTGTGATAAAAGATTTAAGCGTCTACTGAATAGTTGTGGGTTGTATGCGCATTTTTTTCGCGCACCTTCTCATGCGGGAGGGAAGAATCGCCCGCACTGTATATGGGTAGCGTCGAGGAGTAAGTTTTCGCTTCCACCGCTCCCGGAAATCCCGGAGAGAGGGCGGGGGAAGAGAAGAGAAGTGCCTAGTGTGTTGTCCCCGGCACCAGAAAAACAATGGCGGCATGGCGAAGCTCTGCCGCCATCAAATAAAAATCCCGTAGATCCAGTTAATCCTGTCTAAAAAAAATTCTTTTTTGCGCTTTTTGTGGTTAACTTTTAAACTGGCGCAACGTTCAGGCTAGAGATCATGCAGATTAATGCAGACGGCAGGAAACCTCTCCATTACAACCTTCATGATTTCTCAGCGTGAGGTTTTCTGTCTGGCTTGTTTCATTTCGTCCGGCATCCAGACGGGCATGTTTTTAATGGATTGAATAGCTTTAGCAGATACAGGAATTTTCCAGGCCTGGAAAAAAGGTCCCAGGTTCTTGTTTACGGCTTTAGAGAAACGAATCATCCATTGATCACGTTCGTCCGCGTCGGTTTTAGGCCGCTTTGATTCAGGTAAATCAAGATATTCAGCAAAAAGACGCTTGTAAGTGTCCCAGCCGAAAGCTTCCTGAAGCTGGATATACATGATCAGGGCCAGGAAAGGTTCTTTTTGCCAGTCGGCAAAAGTGCCTTTACTGAGATATTGATTTATATCTTGTTTTCGTTTTCTCAGTCTTTTATGGCATTCCTCAAATTTTCGCCCGTATACGACCTCCCCGACATAAAGAGAAAAGAGGTTAACAGTTACTTCACCTGCGCCTTGAAAAGTCCAGTCACGGTTCTGGTGATTATGGCCCAGCTCATGCCAGAAGCCCCACTGATTTTCTTCTTTTAGACGTTTAAGCGAAACATAATTCAGCCAACCGTCATCTTTCCAGATGCCTCCCATTATCGGGTAGCCGGCATGCAGTCCGCCGATACAGATCTGGATATCAGGAACAATTCGTTCAGGCCGCTTTCGGGCATGTTTGCCTTTATATCCGGCTAGCTCATCCTGGGCGGCAACAATCTTATCCCATTCCTCCATTAAAGCGGATGGATCATCAAGATCCCTGATGAAACGAGAGGGGATGCTGAGAATAATTTTCTCACCTTGAAGCTCCGCCCATGGCGCAGGCAGTTCACGTAATTTCAGCCATTCTTCTTTTGTTGTTTTACCCAGAACAAATAAAGGCGCTTGAACGGCTTTAGACACTGTCATGGAGATGGTTCCGCCATCATAGTTTTTCGGAATCTCACAATAGATAAGCCCGCCAAATGGAGACGCAATCCGTAAGTTTTTTGATGTTACCGGAAATCTTCTATGTATTTCCGGAAATCTCTTCCAGGCTGAATGTTTCCAATTAGAGCAGGTTGTACTGCCTATACGCATAAATAGTCCATTCGGCGGTGTTTTATTGAATTTTACGGAAACAACTGTGCCGGCAGCGGCATAGAGTCCGGTCCCAAACCAACTTTTTGCTTCTGGACGGAAAGAAAAGGTGCGGGTAACGAATGATACGTTTTCCGGAACAGAGCCCGGATAATATTGGGAGCATGGATCAACAGGGATTTTCTCAGGAGGCAATGTTTTATAAGTTTGATGCCGCATGAGAATAGCCATGCGCTCAAGAATGTTTTCCTCACGCAAGGGTTTTTTATCTGTAATTACCGGGGCTGAATTACTGCCGGACATGAGTGAATTGATTTGCGGTAGAATCTTTTTGTCGTCTTCCGGCAGGCACTTTAAGGCTAACAACAGAGTGGTGCTGATCTGTTTGACAATATTCTTTGAAGGTTTTTTTTGTTTCTGCTGTATTTCTGCTAATGCTTCCAGGGCCGAGAATGTGTTGCAGAGTTTTATTATCTCAGAATCCGCTTTGTGAGCGGGAATAATCTGACCCTGAGTTTCTAAGCTCCATAGAAGACCCATGGGGCCAAATAATTTGTTACCGGGAAAATCCGCAGGGATTTTGTTCTTAGTTATCTGGCTCCAGCCCCAGGCTGTGCCTGATGAAACGATACCGCCGCCGCCCTGAACAAACTTTATAAGGTTTTTTATATCTGATTCACTTAAGGACTTGCCGGCCGGTAAACACACAACATCTATTTTAGAAAGGTGCCTGGTCCAGGTTCTCCCGATCAGCTCTTTTGATTTTATTTTATTTTTTGTCAGTATTTGATGGGTTTTAGTTGATTGGTAGGTTCCCACGACGAAACCTTTATCCTTTTGTGCCAGCCAGGGAAGCGCATTGCGCAAAAGTTTGATTATCTCTGGTGAAGAATCCGAAAGATATCCACTATGTCCAAAGGCCAGATAGCGTCCTTTCCCGTAGTGTCCTGCTCCGGCGATAACTCTGTAAGTGTTTTCATTTCGGGCACCCAGCAGAACGGGGAAGGCTGATTTATCCGTCAGGACCAGAGCGCCTGGCAGCCCTATTTGTTTAACAGAAGAGATATTCTTTAGTAAAAAGTCTATATCATTGGTTGGTTCCTCTCCGTAGACAGAAAATCCGCATAGAACGACAAACAATATAATAAACCAGTGTTTAATATTGGGGTTTTCTTTTTGTGTATCCATGCTTCGGGTCTCGTTGACCATCCTGAATCCGGATGTCTTAATTCCACTTCAATTGAGCTGATTCAAGGCGTTGGCCCAGTTCATTTATTACCCGATTATCATCTGATTCGCTGTCGGATTCAAATGTAGCCGAGAATCTAAGGAATGCGCCGGCATTATCCCACGGCACCGTTGATATCAGATGTTCCTTTATCAAATGCTGAGATGCTTCTTCCGCATTAGAAAATGACACGGAACCGGCCGCACGGGGAGCTTCAACATATAGATAAAATGTGCCGCCGGGCATTACAGCATCAAAGCCGGCTTTCTTAAGCGCGGCTACAAGTTTTTCGAGACGCTGTTGATAATGGTTTTTGATTTGATCTGACAAATTTTTGTCCGCGATTCCCGCGCAGGCGGCGACCTGTATTGCCTTGAACTGCCCTGAATCTATATTGTCTTTTACTTCTGCATATGCCTGGACTACCTGTTTTTTTCCGGCAACGAAACCAAGCCGCCATCCAGTCATATTGTAACTCTTGCTCATTGAGTGCAGTTCAATCGCAGTATCCTTGCCGCCGGGCCGACTGAGAATCGAAAGCGGTTCACGATCATATACCAGAGTTGCGTATGCCGCGTCCTGAACTATTAGAA